>NZ_JCACKG010000254.1:0-46463 GCF_059505265.1 Myxacorys chilensis
TGGGAGGGTTGCCTCCTGTCAAAATAGCGCATCGCCAGGGTGTTATTACGCATAAGCTGAGAAGCGCCGAAAGCACTTGAGAGGTGTCTTCGGCGCTTCTGGGTTTGGGGCAAAACTCGTCCGCTATATCCAACTACATCTAGGTAGTGAGATTGACCTCACTCGTTGCGTTGAAGATAGGATAGTTGCTCTGGAAGTGAATTACAACTGTCCATGTTTTTGCACCAGAAATTCCATCAATTGCATCAACATTCGTGCACGGAATTATTGTCAAATCTGGTGTATTTGGCATTAAGCCGCAGCTTTTTGATCGCGCTGTCGTTGCCCTTGTTCTTGTTGCTGGCGCTCATGTTCCAATTCATGATGCTGAATAAAGATGTCACGCTTACTCAGTTCCAGGGAGTATTGGTAACTCTGATATTGATAGTTCCGTTTTGCATTCTCCAACTTGGCTTCTGCCAGTCGTAATTCTGCCTGTGCCTGCTGCACTTCAATGTCTCGTTGCTTCAGCTTCTCTTGCTCATGAGCCACCACAATCACCGGGACTTCATTCGGTGGCAAGGTGGATAGGGCGTCGATCTTGAGCTGCTGGTTGTCGCGATCGCGCTCTACCTTTTCAAGATGCAGTTTTGCTTGGGCGATCGCAGCTTGTTCCTCATCAAAGGCATCAATGGGTAAGGGTGCAATGTCGGGGATTCGCCGCAAGGATAACGGGGCAGGGATCGGTTGCTTCAAGCGTTGAATCTGAATGTCAAGCTGTTGCTTTTGTGCCTCTAAGGGCTGTCGTTCACGGGTGCGATCTCTCAGGACTTGATTCACCACCACAATGTCGCTCTCTTTCACCTTTAAGTCTTCCAGTGCTGAGAGCGTCAGTCTCAACGTGAACTGCTGCGATGCTCGACCAGACGGAGCCAAGGAAGATTGCGAGATGGGCGCGACCATTGGCAAAGGAGCCGGTTGTGAGTTTTCTGCTTGCGCGGTGCAGCCCGCCATCAGTAGAAGAACAGCAATCAGTTTGAATCGCCTCATAACGGACAGGGGCAATAAGCATCAGGGTTAGTGTGCCCGTACGTAATGGTTTCGATCTGTGAAGCCAATAACATCAGACTCCGGAAACCGGATGAAAGCGAATGGATCTCAACTTACAAAGAGCTTCATTGCCAACTTGAGCTATGAATGAGCACTCCGAAACTGATCATCCTGAAGACCCTCCACAAGACCCTTTCTTCCAGGTTCAGCCTCAGAAGTACACCGTTGACATTCCTGCTTCCCAAAGCTACCCCGTCGTCGAAACACTTCCTTCTGGTCTAGCTCCCATGCAGCGGATTGCGCTCGAAGGTCGAGCTTACCGGTCAATTGGCAGGGGAAGAATGCCGTGGTGGATTATCATCTCTAGCTGGTTGGTGTTTGCAATTCCAGCGGTATCGTGGGCTTCTATCCTCCTGTCCGAGGCACTTCCTCCGATTCTCACCAGCATCAGCCAACCGAACGCAATTGACTGGTCTAAGCTCCTTTCAGCAATGTTGGTTTTACTGCTGCACCTCGCCTTTCCAACGCTGATTCTTTATGTGGTGAGCAAAGGAACAATCGCCAAATTGAGGACGACTCGGCATTACCAATAGCCCACAAATCCATCTCCCGTCCACCCAGGTTTGCCCCAAACTTGCTCTGCTTATTCTCACCCAGTCATTGCCGTACCCTCATTGAGGACGCGGGGCAATGATTTTTGCGGTGAGTGTGCCCGTGCAATATTGCTCAGCCAGGTGTTGCAAGGTCAATTCGAGGGGATGAAAGGTCGGCGTGATTGTTTTATCAGCTAACTTTGCCGTTTGAAATTGGTTTGCAATAATCGGGACCCGAATATTTTTAGGCAGGTCTACCGCTAATGAACCACTGAGGAGAATCAAAGCATTGGGCTGTGTGGCGGCGAGTTCACTCAACTTCGGTGTGATTTCTTCATCGGTGAAGGTAATGGTTGTAAGCTGCGTTGTGGCAGAATTACCGAGACTAGCAGACATCCGCTCGATCAGAATTTGTTGTTCACTCTTGTAGACTCCGCCCTTGTTATCGCTCAGGATGAACGACTTTCCCTCATTGGCAAGGATGAAGTATTTGCCATCAGCGCGAGTGCGATCGCTCGTCCAAATACCCCGCACAGCCGCCCAGAATCATAAAGATCTCAAATGGACTCTATAGGCCGTAAACGCATTCATCAAAATGCTAGGTTCAACGAATTGAGATTTAATCCTTCGGTCGTACTGCGAATTGACACGCAATTCTTCGTTAAGTTGACATTTAATTCTTCGCTACGGACACTTATTCCTTCGCTCTACACCTTAAAGGCGGCACCCAGACTCGAACTGGGGGTGAAGGTTTTGCAGACCCTTGCCTTACCACTTGGCTATGCCGCCATATTGCATCTGATGAATTATATCACTTTGTGCCAAACAAGCGATCGCCCGCATCTCCAAGCCCTGGAATAATATATCCGTGTTCGTCTAAACCCTGATCAATTGCAGCGGCGTAAATTGGAACATCTGCGTGATGGTCTTGCAAGTGATGAATTCCTTCAGGAGCCGCCAGAATGCACAGAAATTTTATTGATTTAGGATTAGCTTGCTTTAAACGCTGAATTGCGGCAACCGCAGAATTTCCAGTTGCCATCATCGGATCAACGACCAGCATATCTCGGTCTTCAATATCATGGGGCACTTTAAAGTAGTATTCGATTGGGATTAAGGAATGAGGATCGCGATAAATTCCAATGTGACCAACGCGTGCCGAGGGAATGAGTTGCAGAATACCGTCTAAGATACCTTGCCCTGCTCGCATAATCGAAACAACGACTAGTTTTTTATCAGGCGCTAAAACTGGAGCCTCCATCTCTGCCATCGGCGTTTGAATAGTTTCGTAGCGCAAGGGCAGATCTCGTGTCACTTCGTAGGCCAGCAGCATACTGATCTCGGTCATCAGCGATCGAAATTTAGCCGTACTTGTTTCTGCGCGCCGCATGAGACTCAGTTTGTGTTGAATTAACGGGTGCTCGATGATGGTGATGTTTTCAGCCATAGATATTGTTTGCGATTGGCTTTCGCCAAACTCTAAAGGATTGCACGCTGAGATGTGTGGGTGATTAAAACACGGTTCCATCGCTGTCAATGTGAAGCGGAGGCGCGCCATCAGGCCGTAGCTGTGACGCAATTTTCCGCCCCGCTGTCCAGGTTCCGCCTTGAAGAATTTTGACCAACGGGAGATCTGCGCTGGTTAGGTCTAAGCGGCGACAAATTGTATCCGCGATTCGATCGAGCAGACTTACCGTGAGCGATCGCCACTCCACGATAATTTCATCACCTGGAGAGTGACGGCATTGTCGCATCCCCGCATCTTTGAGATGCAGGAGACCTAGATCAAGGCAAAGACCGCCGTTGCGGTATTCAGGAAGTCCCGTCATTTGATCGAGATCGGTAAGGGTAAGTCCTAACTCTTCTAACGGTTCGAGCAAAGAGTAGGTGAGCCATTGGGACAGTTTATGAAAGGGAATCAGATCGGCAAAGGGTTGGCTAACCAGCGCAGAATGATGCCAAACGTCTCCTAAGTTGACCCCTGAAATCGCGAGCCGACTTGGCCAAATGGGTGCTAATCCTTCTAAAACAGATTGGAACACGATTGTGACTGATAGCTTACCGTCTTCGGCATGAGCGAGTAGATAATCGACCAACCTACCAATGCGGGGATGAGCTGCGCCAAATAGATCAGGGGAATGGTAGAGAGATTGACCGAGTTTTTGCAGCAGCCGCGATCGCCCCTCTAATCCCACTAACAGATTTTCATCATTGACCTGAAACCCAGCACCTAGCCGTTCAGATGTCACCCTTTGCAGTCCTTCTGCATCAGATTGATATGGATATTCAGAATCGCTAGAAAACATGCCCTGACAGAAACAGTCGAAGCTTGCTACTGCCAGTCCTTCCGAGCGTTGCCAAACCTGATGGGTCTGTGGCTCACGATACCTCCACTGTGCGCCTGCTCCTGCATCGAGTAAAACACTTGGAACAACCAAATCGAATTTGGCTCTAGCGCGTTCAAGAGCAGATAAGCCCTGAAAGGCTCGCTCTAAGTTTTGCAGTCGTGCCAACCCGCCCACCTCAAAATGTCGCCATCGACTGTGAAAAGGGATATTGAGATCTGGATACTGATCGTGAATGACATCAATCACATAATCAGCAACAGAATCGAGTTTCGTCAGATCACACTGAAAATGTTCAAGACGATTTGCTAGAGCTAATGCAAAAAGTTGTTCGCTGCGATCGCGGATAGCTTGAGGCGATCGCAAGTAGGCAATCACTTCACGAGCATCCGTAGGAATCGTATCAGTAGAAGCATTAGACATAGGGAAAATTATTCGAGTTCTCGTCCTTTAATGGCAGCGAGTTCTTCTTCGGTAAGAATATCGGTTTGGCTGTAATAGCCTGCCGCTTTCTTCGCTTCGATTTCAACTCGTGCATCTGCCGGGATTAGAGCGTCAGGGATAGGAACACGCTGAACAATTTCGATTCCAGACTCAGTAATAGCATCGTGTTTCATATCGCTCATGGAGATAAAGCGATCGATGCGGGTAATACCGAGCCAATGCAAGACATCTGGCATCAGTTCTTGAAACCGCATGTCTTGGACACCAGCAACACACTCGGTTCGAGCGAAGTAGGCATCGGCGCGATCGCCACCCGCTTGTCGTTTGCGAGCGTTATAAACTAAAAACTTCGTCACCTCTCCGAGCGCTCGCCCTTCTTTGCGGAAATAGACAATCACACCTGCGCCGCCATTCTGTGCGGTTCGGATGCATTCTTCAATGCCGTGCACAAGATAAGGACGACAGGTACAAATATCTGATCCGAAGACATCAGAACCATTGCATTCGTCATGGACTCGAACCGTCAGCGATTTTTCTGGATCTGCGATCTCATCTGGCTCACCCACGATATAGACCGTCATACCGCCGATTGGAGGTAGAAAAATTTTCAAATCGGGACGGGTAACGAGTTCGGGAAACATGCCGCCCGTCTGCTCAAACAACGTTCGCCGCAAAATACTTTCATCGACGCCAAGCCGGTTAGCGAGTCCAGGAAGATACCAAACTGGCTCGATCGCGGCTTTTGTAACAACGAGATCGCCGCCTTTTTTCATAATCTGCCCGTCTTCTTGCAATCGCCCTTTGGCTACGGCGTCTTGCAGTTCAGGCATGTTGATATGCGCTTTTGTAATTGCGATCGTGGGGCGAATATCGTAGCCTTTTTCATAAAATTCGGTGTAGACTTCTCCAACGATCGCGCCGAACGGATCGAGGGAGACAATCTTGTCAGGATCAGACCACGCGGGGTAAGGACCAATGTGAGCGGCAGGAGAAGTGTTGGTCAAATCAGCACGATGATTGGCGTCTAGCTTTCCGCTCGCAACTGCTAAAGCCCGATAGACCGCGTAAGAGCCAGAATGAGTTCCAATGACGTTTCGGTGAGCGGGCGTCGTGACAGTTCCAATAATGGGGCCTCGTTTCGTCGGGCTTGCAGACCCCCAGTTTAAAGAATTGGGTTTAGGACCAAATCGAGTCGGATGTGATGTGAGAACGATCGGCTGTGATGTTGGCTTAGGCTGACTGACCATGATAAAGGCACTCCCCGTTCACCGAATACGAGCTAGAGGTGAGTTCTTGATCGTAGCAAGAGACATCCCTTCAGGGCAGTGTTCTAGACGGCAGATTTTTCAAGGCTTCAATAATATGAATATTTGCCTTGGGAAAGGGGTAGAGATCTAGCTCATTGACCTTGACCCAGCGAATCTCGTCACACTCAATTGGCTGCGGGTCGCCACTCAGATGTCGACAGTGATGGACGTTTAGAGTAACGCGAAAATGGCTGTAGGTGTGATCAACCACCGTTAAGCGATCGCCCACCTCAATCTCAATACCCAGTTCTTCTGCAATTTCGCGTTCAACACAGGTTTCAATTGTTTCTCCCGGCTCTACTTTGCCGCCTGGAAACTCCCACAGCCCGCCTAACAGCCCTTCTGGTTTGCGGCGATCGATCAGAATTTGGTTTTGATCGTTCCAAATGACGGCAACTCCAATGATTTTATGAGGCAACGGCGCACGAGTTTCTGACATGGGCAATGTTGATTGAATTCCTAAATTGTAAGCCTGACAGTGACGCTGCCACGGACAGAGAAGGCAGGAAGGATTTTTGGGCGTACAAATGGTTGCGCCCAAATCCATGAAAGCCTGATTAAAATCGCGCGAATCGCTTTGCGAAGTTTCGGAGGATGGCGCTGGAGCAAGAATGGCTTCAGACCATTGCCATAAGGTTGCTAACGCTCGATTCGGTGGAACGTTCAATGCCATCAGCCGTGCCAGAACTCGCTTCACGTTGCCATCTAGAATGGCGACGGGTTGATTGAAGGCAGCACTTAAAATGCCGCCTGCGGTCGTTCGCCCAATTCCCGGTAGCGCCAAAACCTGGTCTAATACTTGAGGAAAAACGCTATTGTGCTGAGTGACGATCGCTTGCGCCGCTCGATGCAGATTGCGGGCACGCGCGTAATAGCCCAACCCTTCCCACGCTTTCAAAACGGTCTGTAAATCCGCCGTTGCCAAGGCTTCAACCGTCGGAAATCGCTGCATCCACTGCTCAAAGTAAGGAATCACCGTCTTGACCTGTGTCTGTTGCAGCATAATCTCTGAGATCCAGATCGCATACGGATCGCGAGTGTTTCGCCAGGGCAAATCGCGACCGGACTGGCTATACCACTCTAGTAGGGTAGAACGTAGCTCTAAGATCACAAAAATCGGCAGATGGGGAGCTTTATCTGCCGAGGGGGAAAGACTAGTTTTGGGAGCTTTTGAAGACACAAGGAGTTAAGAGGGGGATGAAGAGGATCAAGCTTTCCGCACCCTCCAGTTTTATTCTGCCTCAACCGCTTGCATCGACTTCTCAAACGCCATCCGTTGCTCAACGTTACGGAGAAAATAGCCGCTCATAATTGCAGAGGCCAATAGGCGACCCAAATTCTCGCGATTTGTTGTAATTGTCACTTCAAAGCCTTCTGGAGATAAGCCACCCAACAGCCCAAGAATGTTGCGCTCCATGACCTGCATCACTTCAGGAGAGGTTGGCTTCGACAGTTGAGCGATCGCTTCTGGACTTAATGATTGAACATACTGCCATAGCTTGCCTGCATCAGCGCTGTCGCTTAAGAACTCAGGAACTTGATTGGATGTATCGTTCACAGTATCTACCTCAATAGGAGGACTTAATCCGTTTTCGTTAACCCTACTTTAACAAGCGATGCTTCTCTCGGAAGTCAGTAGAACCGAACCGAAAAAGTTCGGAATTCGCTGAAGGTAGTCCGAGCCGTACCGATTTAGCTCGCTAAATATTCTCCCATTTCACCTTTACGCTTTCTCAGTTTCGTCAAGGCTTCCCGCTCAATTTGGCGCACGCGCTCTCGGCTAATGTTGAGGCAATCACCAATTTTAGCAAGCGTTAAAGCTTTGCCGTCTTCTAAGCCAAATCGCAAGCTCAAAACCTGCTGTTGCTGCGGCGTAAGGTCTGCCATCAATACTTCTAAGTCCTGACGCAAAGACGTTTGAGCTGCGTAGTCTTCGGGCGTCATGCCTTGGTCTTCGAGCAGTTCGCCTAACTCGGTATCTTGGTTATCGCCAACCCGCAAATCTAAAGATAGCGGAACCCGCGCCCGCTCAAGATATTCGCGCACGAGCTTTGCTGGCAGATCAAGTTCGGACGATAACTCGGCGATCGTGGCAGCGCGTCCGTGCTGCTGCGCCAAACTCCGCTGCGCTTTTTTGATCTTGTTGAGTTTTTCAGTAATGTGAATTGGCAGCCGAATCGTGCGTCCTTTTTCCGCGATCGCGCGAGTAATGGCTTGCCGAATCCACCAGTAGGCGTAAGTTGAAAATCGATAGCCTTTGGTTGGGTCAAATTTTTCAACGCCGCGCTGCATGCCAATCGTGCCCTCTTGGATTAGATCCATCAGATCGACGTTGCGCTTGGTATATTTCTTGGCAACCGAAACCACGAGCCGCAGATTAGCCTCCACCATTCGACGCTTAGCAATTTCGCCTTCTGCGATCGCTTGATGCAATTCTGCGACTGTCAGGCGAGCAGCCTGCGCCCATGTTTCGGGTGCAGGCTGCTCGCCTCGTGCCATTAGCATTTCCTTGGTTTCATTCAGAAGCGCCAACCGTTGAACTTGCTTGCCGTAAAGAATTTCTTGCTCATGGGTGAGTAGAGGAACCCGCCCAATTTCTCGCAAGTAGGCGCGAACTGAATCAGTAGGGGTCAGAACGGTTTTCATAATCGAATGCTCAGCACGAACGATGAACTTGACAGTAAAGATAATGACTTCTGAGTACGAGACTTAAGGCTTATAGAGATGACCTTTTGAGGCTAATAGCGCTGCTAAAACCAAGAAGCGCAGTGAACTGAAGCAGGAAAGACTGACGAAAGAAACATCCTCTTAGATGGCGAGAGAGCAATAGAATTCAAACTTGGTAGAAGTTAATAGAGCAACTGGGACGCTTTCACCCACTGATGCTGAAAGCTCAAGAGACAGAATATTAGACAATAGTTTCCACCACTTGGTTCTATTCTATTAAGATTATCTACTACGAGGTTACGAATTGTAAAGTTTCTGAGAGCCATAGAGCCAATAAAGTATTAATTTGACTAATACGCCTGTAAGATCCGCACTATACCCGGATTCTTTGCTACTAAACTATCTAGAAACGAGCTTCACGAATGCAACCTGTGAGACAAACTAGCGAATTCAATTAGAAAACTAAACCTTAGAACGGAAAAATAAGCGTTTTGTGTAAGTTTGTGAAGCTATAAACTTCTCTATTTAACGAAAAATACTCTATCAGGGTCAAGAGACACATCTATCTAGTGAAGGATAAGTGCTAATTTGTCAAGAGTGACAGATCCCAGTTGAAACAAGAGGGCTTCTGAATAGGAAACAGCCGAGCTTTGTGATTTCTGTCGTCATGTTCCAAATCAAGGCAGTAGTCGCATAGTCTCCGAACCTCAAGACTGCATTTCCTGCGTTAGAAATTAGCAGCACTTTTGAGCCTTTGCTAAACTCCGCTCCTAACTTTGAATCCTGGAGACTTGATGTTAACTCACCAAGCCCCCAGGATTCAGAAGAATATAAAATTGTGAAACGTAGTGGAGAATTACTCAGCCGTTGCGAGTTCGGTGCTGCCGCGCTTGTTCTTGCGGGTCAGAACGTTGAACAACGCCACCCCGATCGCTTTGATCAAGTTGCCTTCAAGTTCTTTGAACATCTTCATGTTCGAGCCGAACGCATCGTTTGCTTCGTCCACAATACGATCGCCCTTGGCATCATCGATCGGCAATGCATCTAAAGTCGCACGGTACTGCTTCTTGAATTCGCGCTCGTCTGAGATCTGCTTGAATTCGTAGAAGTTTGTCCCTTCTCCTTCCGACAAATTCATCCCGTTTTGAGCAATCTTCTTGAGGATTTGGCCTCCCGACAGGTCGCCCAAATACCGAGTGTAGAGATGAGCAACCATTAGCTCAGGATCGGTTTCAGACACTTCATGAATGCGATCGACATACGCCTGAGTAGCCGTTGAAGGAGCAACCTGCTCCCGCCAGTTTGCGCCAAAATAGTATGCCAAATCCCGCTCCAGACTTTCTTTGCGCTCTAGCTCAGGAAAGTACATTTTTGACAGCACAGGGTGATTCTGGTGCTTCCGCATTTCCTCTTCCATAGCGGAATACACGAAATAGAGGTTGGAGACGAGCTTACGGTAGGAGTTTTTCTCTACCGTGCCTTTCAAGAAACACGCGATAAAGCCTGTGTTCTCCGCCATCGAGTGAGATTTCTTGGTGCCTTCGCGAAGTTTTGTTGCTAAATTGTTGCTCATTCTAAACTTTCCAACACTAAATAGTGATTTGCTGGCGTATCGATCCGTTAAGTCTGAAAGGCGCAGCGAAAAAACTGCACTATTTGTTACGTTAGTCCGATTTGATGAGCGTTTTTATTACAAATTCTTACGAGAGATGCGCTAGAGACAATCATTTTTACGGCAATTGATAGATGGATTTCCCTAAACTTTCCTGTGCAAACTCCATTTGGCGCAGCGTTTCTACTTCAACCCGATGGCTACTGTAATTCGATCGAAACTCGATTTGATAGTCATTAATTGGTTCTCTAGCGCAAAGCTGACCCCTAATAGAATCAGGCTGAACCGTGATGTGAAAGCAAATTGCTTGTTCTAGGAGATTGAGAAATCGGAGGTCTTTATAGCCGTAAACCACAGTGGCATCTGAGCCGAGGGGTGTGAAACGAGTCTCATCGGTGTAAATGTCAACGGAGTGAGGATAGCGTTCGAGGATGTGAAGCCCGGCTCTGATCGCTAGGTAGTAGAGCAGTCCTGAAAGTTGGCAAAGACCGCCGCCATATTCTGCTTGCAGCGTTTGATTGACTAATGTTCGTCCAGGCAAATATCCTTTGCGGCGAGTCGGTTGTCCGACCAAGTGCCAAAACGAGAACACTTCGCCCGGTTCAATCAAGATGTGATTGATGCGCTCAGCCGCAAGGGCAAGATTATGTCGTTTATTGTCTGAATAATGACTCGCTTTGATCTCTTGACTAATTTTGATTTGAGGAAGAAATTGCTCAGCCTTCGCGATTTTGGTCGATGACGGATTAGCAAAGCGAGCGACTTCACCCGCTTTAACGTCGGTTAGCGATCGCAAGGCAACACGAGCAGAACGTCGAACAGACGCAGGGATCAATTGCTTCATCATACGAGGTCTTACTTAAGCTGAAGCTATCGTATCCGGTCGCGTCTGTTTTACTACGAACGTTGCATAAACTGCAACATTGGGCGTGTTGTTTCTGGATGTAATGTTTACAGGTCTCGATGGGTAAATGGTTTTGCGTCTGCACCAGAGTAAGTTGCGGCAATATGACCATCACCTACAATTTCGTACTTATAAGTCACTAATCCTTCTAATCCAACGGGGCCACGTGGAGGCATTTTCTGCGTGCTGATTCCTACTTCTGCACCAAAGCCATAGCGGAAACCATCGGCAAAACGAGTCGAGCAGTTGTGATAAACGCCTGCGGCATCGACCTGAGATCGGAAGGTCTGCGCGGAAGATGAGTCTTCTGTCATGATCGCTTCAGTGTGCCGTGAGCCGTAAGTATTGATATGCGCGATCGCAGCTTCTAGCGAATCCACAATTTTGATCGCCAAGATCAGATCGCTATATTCCGTTGACCAGTCGGCTTCTGTAGCAGCGGTGATGTTAAGAATGTCTCTTGTGCGATCGTCGCCGCGCAATTCTACATTTTTGGCTTGCAGTGCAGGCGCAGCTTCTAACAAAAATTCTGATGCGATCGCAGTGTGGACTAGCAGTGTCTCGATCGCATTGCAAGCTGCCGGATATTGGGTTTTAGAATCGATCGCCACCTTAACGGTTTTGGCAATATCCGCTGTGCGATCGACATACAAATGGCAAATCCCATCTGCATGTCCTAATACGGGAATGCGGGTGTTGTCCTGCACAAATCGGACAAAGGAATTTGATCCTCTGGGAATAATTAGATCAACATATTGATCGAGTTTCAATAACGCTAGTGTTTCCTCTCGCGTTGTCAAAAGCTGCACCACAGATGGATCAATTTCTGTTTGTAATAATCCTTGGTGAATCGCTTTAACCAATGCTTCGCAAGAACGAATCGCTTCTTTTCCGCCTTTAAGAATCACGCCATTTCCAGATTTGATCGCCAGACTAGAAATTTGCATCACCGCATCAGGACGCGCCTCAAAAATCACACCCAATACGCCAAGCGGACAGGTGATTCGCTTCATGGTCAGTCCCGCGTCTAATTCGCGATGAATCTGAACTGCCCCGACTGGATCGGCGAGTTGGGCAACGTCACGGACGCCTGCGATCGCGCCCTCTAGTTTCGTCTGATCTAGCTTCAAGCGAGCATAGAGAGCCGATGATGTCCCTTCCGATTTGGCCGCTTCGCAGTCCGCCGCGTTTGCCGCTAAAATTTCATCCGCGTTGGCGGCGAGAGCATCTGCGATCGCTGTTAAGGCTCGATTTTTCACATCAGACGGTTGAACTGCGAGTTGACGGGCGGCAGCGCGCGTTTGTTGAGCCAAGGCAACGAGCGAGAAACCTTCAGTGCGAATGGGCGTGGCAGTCATGAGGGGGAACGGAATACAGTATAGATACTAGAGTAAACCATTAGGAAAACAGCGATCGAAGTGACAGTTAGATCAGTACATTAGAAATTGGTGCATCCGAAAGTAATGCTCGAATACTGTTTTATTCAGCGATTTATCTATTAGTAGTTTTGGTGTTAATGATTGCGTTATTTCAAACCTCTCTACTGAGAGTTGCTCGCCGTTTGCTTTAATTCTTCTCGCAAGACACGTTGATACACGCGAGGCAGTTCAGAACTCATCGAATTATCCTCAATTCCGTATCCCAAACTCGTCCACGTGCCAGACAGCATCTCAAGTACCGTATTGATTCTGCCTTGCTTCAACAACTGGCGTACATCAGCGCCCCATTCGGCGCGGTCGTTCAACCAGCGATACACCACCTCATCTTGATACTCTGGCTCGAAACTGTAGCGCGACCACACCAGAAAACCATAGGGCGATGGGTGATACTGTCTCGCTCTTAAAGTCCAGGTTGTCGTGATGAACTGATAGCGTCCGGCTGCTGTTGTGCAGTCTCCAGTATTAGGACCAGCGCTAATCGTAATACAGCGATCGGGGTGCTGGCTCAAATCGCTAATTCGCTCTCCGCCATACATCACCGAGTAGGGATTACTAACATTAGATTCGCTCGCAGAAATGGTTCGCATCAAGGCACGAATATACGGATCGCCGCCCCGCATTGCCAGGGGTGCATCTGCCCCGCGAGCCGAACTGCTCATCCAAAGAGAAGGACGTTTGCCTTGAAAGTACAAGACCAAAAATAAGACGCCGAGAACAATCAGACTCCGAACGAGTAACGTCTCAACGAATTTAGTGAGCGAATCAGGCTCTGACTCTGTTTTTGACATCCGCTATGGCTACGCAACGTTAGAGATCACTGCACTGTTCTGCATTCTAGCTTCTATCGACGAAACGATGGGCGATCTGGTAGTCCGTTAGATGGTTTGGTTTAGTAAAGGAGCGGCTCCTAGAAGAGCCTGAGTATAAGGGTGTTGAGGATGGCTGAAGACTTCTTTTGCAGCTCCGAGTTCAACAATTTTTCCGCCGTTCATCACCGCGATGCGATCGCAGAAGTACCGCGCCACCCACAGGTCATGCGTAATAAATAAGTACGTCAGATCAAATTCGTCTTTCAAATCCTGCATCAAGTCTAGAACTTGAGTCCGTACTGTGGCATCGAGCATACTGACTGGCTCATCGCAAATTACCAGCTTTGGACGCGTGACTAGGGCACGCGCGATCGCTACCCTTTGCTGCTGCCCGCCCGATAGTTCCCCTGGATAGCGTCCAGAAAATTCTTTCGGATTTAGTCCCACTCGCTCTAGCACAAACTCTACGTCTTGCTTGGCCTTCTCAGGCGTTGCCAACCCGTGAATGATCAGCGGATCAGCAATAATCTGCGCGATCGTCATTCTCGGATTAAGGCAAGCGTGAGGGTCTTGGAAAATCATCTGCATTTGACGCCGTTGCTGCTGAAGTTCATGCCGTCCCAAACCTGTTAATTCCTGCCCTTGGAATTGCACGCTGCCACTAGTCGGACGCAGTAATTGAAGAATCGTTCGAGAAAGCGTACTCTTGCCGCATCCCGATTCCCCGACTAAGCCCAAGGTTTCTCCCGCAAAAAGTTCTAAATCAATCCCGTCAACTGCGCGAATTGTACGGTCCCTCTTGTCAAAAAATTGCGAAAAGAAATTCTGCTCGATCGTGTAGTGTTGCTTGAGCGCTTCTAAACGCAGAATCGGGTCAGTTTTTAGAATTCTGGCGTCTTGTTCTGCTTGTAGCAGCAAGGCTGAATTTAGTAAGGTTTGAGTATAAGCGTGTTGTGGATTTTGGAAAACAGAAGTGGTGCTGCCCGTTTCGACGATTTTTCCGTCGTACATCACGGCAATGCGATCGCAGTATTGGCCAATCATCGCTAAATCGTGAGAAATCACAATGAGCGCCATGTTGCGTTCGCTGCATAGCCGTGTCAGCTCTTGAAGAATTTGGGCGGAAACGGTGACATCTAAACTCGTTGTCGGTTCGTCGGCCACAATTAGTTTGGGATTGAGCAGTAGCGCCAGCGCGATCGCGACGCGTTGCCGCATTCCGCCACTGAACTCGTGGGGAAACTGTGACCATCGATTTTCGGGAATGTTGACGGCTTTGAGCGTTGCGATCGCTCGTTCCTTTGCTGCCCGGGTTGATAGGTTCGGCTCATGTGCTTTTAGCGTCTCCAGACAGTGATCTCCGATCGTCATCAGTGGATCGAGCCGCGTCATCGGGTCTTGAAATACGATCGCTACCGCTTCTCCTCGAAAGCGTCTCAAACTCGCTGCATCCAAATTAAAAACAGATTGACCTTGAAATGTAACGGTTCCGCCAATTTGAGCCGCATCGGAGAGAAGCCGCATCACGGCACGTCCCAAGGTCGATTTGCCGCAGCCAGATTCACCCACTAGGCCAAGTCGCTCCCCCGGCTTTAGCGCAAAAGACACGTCATCAACGACGTTCGGCTGTCCTTTCCGATAAGCAACTTGTAGATTCTTGACACTTAATAGCGGCTCGTTCATAGTTTGCGGCGATCGACTCTTGTTCAGCTACTTTATCAAACGACTTCAAGATTAGACTTTTCGCAGCGAATTGAAACAGATTTCTGAACCAGTCAGCGCTTCCTCCGCTACACCTGCTACCCAATCTGCTGCCACGGATGTCAAATTGCTCAAGCCCGATTTACTTGATCCCGAATCTCTTGATTTCTAGCATCGGCCTCCCTTGTGTCAACCTCTTGAGCAAAATTCTCGAATCGGCGCATGAGATAGGCCACGCCAAAATCGCCATTGGGATGCTTCTCTAGCAACTCCGATAATTCAAACACCTGCTGCGCCAGCTCTTCGCCCAGACGGTCAATCGTGAGTTGACGTTCCTGAGCTAAATGCTCACGTTCTCGTGCTAGAGACTGCCATTCTTGAGACGAGAGCTGCTCGATCGCAACATGCAATCCCATCGCTTCAAGGGCATTCCACTCGCCGCGATCGCACCAAATGCCTCCACAACTGAGACATCGCTCTACATAAAAGGGCGTCTTCATCCCTAACTTAATTCGCGTCAAGTAAATGCCGCACTCCGGGCAAAATGCAGCTTTTGCATCGTAGAGCGACGTCTCAAAGCCATCAGCGTCTATAACCTTGGGAACAAGTTCTGCGATCGTCTTTGGCCGAATCTGCTGAGTCTGCCACCGCTGATAGTCTTCTGGAGAAATCCAGCTTCCCTGACATTCAGAACAACATTTCGCTGCCAAATTGCCTACTAATGTTCCAGCTTCCAACGTAATCTTTCTATCTTTAGGACATTGCAATGCTCAGCCCTCCCAATTCAATGCTTCTCTATTTAATCAGGCAAAGCAAGCAGTTCAAAAAAATCATCTCTCCTCACTCAGCAATGCTCCACAGTAAACTATCAGCATCTCAAGCCGTCCCTTCACTTGCTCCACTCGTTGCTGTAAGGTTTCGGGTTGCTTTGCCGCTCGCACATAAGCAACATCCATTCCGAGCAATCGCAGTTGCTTGTCGATTTCCACCCAAATCGAGCGGACACGATGGGCTTCTGTGTTTGTAAGCGCGTCAATATTCAAGCTACGAATGTCTTCTTGAAAGATTTTTTGCAGCGAGATCAGTTCAGGGCGTAAATCTATAGATTCATTCTCCTGATCATCGCGCTTCTGTCCAAGCTGCGAAATCTTCATTTGAAGCTGCTCCACAACTCCTCTAAAAGATTGATAGATCGATTGGTGAAATTCAGGTATCATTCGCATCATCTCTTTAAGAGAATAACTGAGATGGTGATTTGTGGGGATCAAGTAACCAAAGCTATTCTTACAAAATTGCTTCGGTAATCGAGTGATCCTGTTTGAGTATGATTTCGTTCTAGCACTGTATTTTTATCAGAGTGTATTCCCATCAATTTTAGAAGCGAAGCGTCTCCTTTTTTATAACCCCTTTCTGACCATTCAGACGCTTCTAATTCGCTCAAAAAATGCGATGAAGGAAGGTGTTCTCATGGGTAGAATAAAGATACGTGGAGTCTTAGCAAGTTTAAGACAACCCATCAAATTTAGATTGTTTGGATCTCCTTCCAGCAAAATTTTAAGCACTGCGAATCACGCTGCCAGGTTCCCAACGATCGCAAGATCGTCCAAGGAATATCAATCAACAAATTTCTCTCTATGTCTAGTAGTCGTAGGCTTTACTCTGCTAGACTCATTTTCTATTAATTCATGTTTTGTATCTCGCACTACATCACCAATTTCTAGTCATCTACCCCTTCCGAACCTCCGAATCCTCTAAAGTCTAATAGCATGAATGTAGCGGCATCTATTTCCACCAAGGATTTTGTTCTCCCAAATTGGTTACGAGAGTGCTTGATCAAGCCTTTGTCTGCCAATCCTGTTGACTTGCCTGTTGATGATAGTGACCTGATTTGCAGAGCGTTTAACTTTGCCTACCAACTGCACGAAGGTCAATATCGCGCCTCCGGCGAACCGTACATTGCTCATCCTGTCGCTGTTGCCGGAATTCTGCGCGATTTAGGAGGCAGCGGCACGATGATTGCGGCTGGCTTTTTGCATGATGTCGTAGAAGACACCGACATTACCCCTGAAGAAATTGAGATGCACTTTGGATCGGAGGTGCGATGTTTAGTTGAGGGGGTCACTAAACTCTCAAAATTTAACTTCTCTAGCAAAACTGAGCGTCAAGCTGAAAACTTTCGCCGCATGTTTTTGGCAATGGCGCAAGACATCCGAGTGATCGTCGTGAAGTTAGCAGATCGGCTGCACAACATGCGAACACTAGAACATTTGTCCGATGAGAAACGCCGCCGCATTGCCCTAGAAACACGAGAAATCTTTGCACCGTTAGCCAACCGCCTTGGAATCGGTAACATCAAGTGGGAATTAGAAGATCTCGCATTCAAATATCTTGAGACTAACTCTTACCAAGAAATTCGCCAGCTTGTTGCCGAAAAGCGCGGCGATCGCGAAGCTCGCCTCAGCACCGTTACCGAAACGTTTAAACAACGCCTCACCCAAACTGGCATTCGCTGGGTTGAAGTCAGCGGTCGTCCAAAGCATCTCTACGGCATCTATGAAAAGATGCAGCGTCAGCAGAAGGGCTACGAGCAAATCTATGATGTGGCTGCTATTCGGATCATTGTTGAAAGCAATGACGAGTGTTACCGTGCGCTAGCGATCGTGCATGATATGTTCCGACCGATCCCCGGACGTTTCAAAGACTATATCGGCTTGCCCAAACCCAATCGCTACCAGTCGCTTCACACGGTTGTGATTGGCGCTAGCGGACGTCCGCTGGAAGTCCAGATCCGCACGCTCGAAATGCACCATATCGCAGAATATGGAATTGCAGCGCACTGGAAATACAAAGAGACGGGTGGCTCTAGCACGGAACAGCAGACCACGACCGACGAAAAATTCACTTGGTTGCGGCAACTGATCGATTGGCAAAACGATATGAAAGATGCCCAGGAATACCTGGAGAGCATCAAAGACAATTTATTTGATGGCGATATCTTTGTCTTCACGCCCAAAGGCGAAGTCGTGGCGCTGAATCCAGACTCGACCACTGTTGATTTTGCCTATCGGATTCATACGGAAGTTGGCAACCACTGTGCCGGAGCAAAAGTCAACGGTCGCATGGTGACGCTCGACACTTGCCTCCAAAACGGCGACATTGTTGAGATCATTCGGCAGAAGAATGCTCATCCTAGTCTCGATTGGCTCAATTTTGTTGTAACGCCCAGCGCCCGAAATCGCATTCGTCAATGGTATAAGCGATCGCACCGAGATGAAAACATCGCCCGTGGTCGCGAGATGCTAGAGAAACACTTGGGTAAGAGCGGCTTTGAAGCGCTGCTTAAATCCGATCCCATGCTCGCAGCAGCAGAACGATGTAACTATCACAGCGTCGAAGACTTTTTAGCGGCTGTCGGCTATGGCGAAGTTACCCTTAATCTGGCTATCAATCGCATTCGAGATGCCGTGAAAGAACAACAGGAGGTTCTGAATCCTCCGGTTGAGGGCGGTGTTTTAGCAGATTCGCAAGTTCTCTCCCTCTCGCCCAGCGTCCCCCGTGCTGTCCCAAGTCCTTCTAAGTCGCCTATTGTCGGTGTCGAAGGCTTGCTCCATTACATTGCTGGATGCTGTAACTCGGTTCCGGGCGAGCCGATCATTGGCGTTGTAACTCGCAACTGTCGCGGCATTTCGATTCACCGTCAAGGCTGTCCAAACCTCGACTCCATTCCTGGAAATCGCTTAGTGCCCGTGAGTTGGAATCAGACCGAGCCTCACAACGGACGCCCGCAGGTTTACCCCGTTGAAATTCAAATAGAAGTGATCGATCGCGTTGGGGTTCTCAAAGATTTGCTCTCTCGCTTGACAGACAACAATATTAACGTCCGTAATGCCCAAGTCAAGACTTTCTCCGATCAAACGGCAGTGATTGACTTGGGCATCGATATTTGTGACCACGATCAGCTAGAGCGAACCTTTGCTCAAATTAGAAAAATGACAGACGTACTGAACTTGCGGCGCGTTAGTCAAGTTGAAGAAGCGTAATTGAGCCGCTCACGAAGTTGAATGAACCTTTTTTATGAAGGGTAGTTCAGCGAAATACACGTTTTACGTGAAGAATCCTGATTTGCTATGCGATCGCGGAATGAGGATAGTGTTGCTTTGCACTATGGTGAGACTCAAACTTAGATTCAGAGCCAGAAAGTTTTTCTTTTCAGAAGCTATCGGGAACACTTCATTCTCTTTACTTTAAAAGGAGGCTATAAAGTTCTAGTTAAGTAGATTCCGCAATTTGTGTTTAGGTGATGTGAAGTGACTTAAATTACACCTAGTCCTTCATCGTTTCGTTACACTCATCTTCTAACAGTGTCGTTGTCCCCCGGTACGTCATCTCTATAAAGTCGTGTGTTTATTAGCTCGACTTCATCCCCACTTCTTCAATCCCCCATTTTCAACCTACAGAAAGCTTTTACTTACTTTTTAACTTACAGAGAATTTCGCCCATCTTTGGCGAACAGGAGTGCAAATTAGGTGAGTACCTGGACAACGTATCCCACTCGGGACATTACGCAAGAAGAACAGCGGCTTTATGAACACTTATTGAGGTTGGTGCAAACCGAGTCGCCCCAGCAATTGGTCGAACGCTTTCGGCTACTGTTTATTGAGGGGATGAGTTACCCAGATGCTGCGATCGTGCGATCGCTAGACCAGATTGTAGCTGCCACCACCTCTGACCAAGACTTCCGGTTTATCCTCAATCGGTGCTGTCATATCTTGATCAATCGCTGGCAAATGCGCCCGCCGTTTTATCCTGCGATCGCTGCCCTAATTGCGTCTCTGTCCGCCCCTCCAACTCGCCCCATCACCGACTACACGCGATCGCGCTCTATCCGTCGGCTGCGCGAACTGAGCAAGCAATTCATCGACACCGAGCAATTTCTAACCTTGAGGCGTTTAGGGCAACTGGTCAGTCAGCCTCGCGAGCAGTGTCATACGCAGCCGCTCGTGACCTTGATTCATCGCTACCCGTATCTCTACGAACACTGCCTCGTCACTGAAGGAACGCCCACTGAGCATCAGGCATCGATTCGTCAATTGCAATCCCGAGTGCAACGTCAGTTTGAGCTTGACCTGTCTAAATATGTCACTCATCAAGCGCGGCAAACTCAATCGACGCAGTTCATACAAAATCCAACTCTACTCAGCGATCGCGATCTTGCGCGTGCGCTCCAACTCTTTGTGGGCAAAGTTGAAGGCTCCGCAACGTGTCGGGATATCGCCCAGCGATTCATCACCCACAGCCGTCAGATTCGTTCTTACCGGGAGTTTAAGAGCGATCTTTATCACTACATTACCGCCTCGGTCGATTCGGAATACGGAAAGCGGCAGTTCAACACTCAACTGTGCAACCATCTAAAAAACACGCTGCCAGACGTTGATTCGCTACCCTTAACCGACTTTCTGATTATCAGAACGTGTAGCCAACTTCTAAACTTCTTAGTCGTAGACAGTCCAAAACAGCCGCAGCATTTTGTCTTTGTTGACTTGCTCTCCAATCTGGGAGCAACCTCAACGACTCGTCTTCTGCTAAAAATTGTGCTGCTTTGCAGTCGAGTCAAACCTTATCTCGAAAAGCGATTCTCTATCCTGTTCAATCACTACGAATCGCATACTCGCGAGCAAGTCCAATGGCTGATCGCGGCGATGGAAAATCTTCACCTAGCGTTGAGTACAAATTTTAGCACCATCGATCTCTGTTTTGTGAATCAACTCGTTCGGTAATTTGCCCCGCATTAAAAATTACAGAAGGTCGATAGTGCCACCATACGACAGGCGCGGAGTGTTGACCCGGAACAGGCCGTTTCAAACCGCCCGCACCCCATCCCTTGCTGCTGATGAGCTAAATCAACATCTACGTCTTTAAAGCGTGGCGTTTCATAAATTCAAGCGTTTGAGTCGGCTGATTATTCTAAAAATTGATGCATTTTTGACTCAGTGTAATACTCTAAATCAGAGACCCAATGGAAATATTTGATGAGACTCATTCTTCTTGGCGCACCCGGAGCCGGAAAAGGAACCCAATCCCAGCAAATCTGTCAAACGCTAGGGCTGTGTTCAATCTCGACGGGTGATCTTTTACGATCGCAGATCAAACAAAAAACCGACCTCGGCAAACAAATCAGAATCTTTGTCGACCAAGACGAACTGGTTCCCGATGAAATCGTGATCGAACTCATTCGGCAACGGTTGCTAAAGCAAGACTTGGCGAACGGGTGGCTGCTTGAAGGTTATCCGAGAACGCCTGTTCAGGCAGAAGAATTTGATGCTCTGCTGGCTCAACTGAATCAAGCCTTAGACTACGTGGTTCTATTGGACGTTCCTGATGAAGTGTTGATCGGTCGCTCCCTCAATCCAGCTAGACAGGACGATCAGCCAGAAGCATTGCAGAAACGGATTGAGATATTCCGCGATCGCACGTCGCCGCTGTTGGAGTATTACAACCGACAGAATCGCTTGGTCACGGTTGATGGTAATCAAGCGATTGGAGAAGTGAGAGAGGAGATTTTAAAAAAAATTGGAATAACTGAGGGAAATGAGGGATAAATACCCATAAATCGCTTTACGTTAGTTGTAAAGCACAATCGTCATTGCATCAAAGCGTCGCTGTGAGCTGATTGCTCTGAATCTTTAATGGCGAATGTGACAGTAGCGCTATAGTTCTGATTACTCTTTTTGTGGGAACTCTCTACAAGACATGCTCAGAGCTTCTCCAACAATTCTAAATTGCATTCCGCGTTCGTGTTGTCGTGATATCTCACAGAAAAACAGACATAGAATGAGAATCGTGGATGGGTTCTTAAGAGCAACAAGAAACAAGTTAGTCCCTTTTTTGCCATCCAGCTAAGAAGTAAATATGACTCTAGCTTCTGAACGAACTGAATCTCAAACTGTCTCAGTTAAACTGCTCTTAGCCGGCGGACACGAATGTGCTTTAAAGCTGAAATCAGATGCACCGCTGTTGCATGAGCTTCTAACGACGTTGGTAGACCGTTCCCACTCTCAAAAAAGCAGTCTTTCTGGTTTATTTCAAATTCCTGTTGATGAAGGCCGTTCAGTCATTTGCTTTCCGAGCGAACATCTGCTTGGTTTAGTGACAGAACCTCCAATCTTTTTGGAATCAATTGAAGAGATTCAGCTAGAGCCTCAAGATACCCTAGTCTCTAAATATATACAAATTGATAATTTCTTGACTGATGAAGAAAGAGATCAACTACTGAACTACGTGTTCCAGCAGGAGAAAGCTTTTGTTTCTACAAATACTTCAACAGATGATTTAGATTATCGGCGATCGCAGGTTCTATATTCATTCCCTAATTTTTCTGAGTTAATAGTCAATCGAATTCAAGCAATTCTTCCAGACATAATCAGTAAATTAGAATTGCCGCCGTTTCCCATCTCTCAAATAGAAACTCAACTAACGTCTCACAACGACGGAAACTACTACAAAATTCACAACGACAACGGCAGCCAAGACACTGCTACCCGAGAGCTTACCTATGTTTATTACTTTTATCAAGAGCCAAAACCTTTTGCTGGTGGAGAGCTGCTAATTTACGACAGCAAGATTGAGAATAACTATTACGTGAAGGCAGACTCTTTTAATACAGTTGAGCCTCGTAACAATAGCATTGTCTTCTTTTTAAGTCGCTACATGCATGAAGTGCTACCTGTACGATGCCCATCGCGAGCTTTTCGAGACAGCCGCTTTACAATTAACGGCTGGCTTCGTCGTTAACCAAAGCCTTTAATTCTGATGTAGAAAATCGGAAGCCAGGAGAAATCCTGGCTTCTGAACGTTTTAAACCCTATCTATCGTTTTCAAATTTAACTATATGTCCAATCTGCTCTAAGCAAGATCAGAGCCTCAAATAGAATTGTCGTGATTTTAATGCGTATATGCACGTAGGTACTACACCTGCACTGAACACCTCTATACCTTGAGCTGAATTCGCAGAATAAAATTTAAGAATAAATACGTGAAATTCCAAATTTATTGCAATAAATGATACGAGCAACTACTTAATTGTTTCTTCAATTATTTAGCAATCTCAAATTTAGATAGTTGTAGGTGAAGAAGCGATTAAAGGTTCAAGCTTTGCACGTGTTACAGGCTCTTTGTGTGTAAACCTTTATACATACACCCAGGAATTAATTTTAGAAAAATGTCAAAGTTTTCATTCAAGGTAGCCTTTGGACTTCCCACACTGACGTTGATTGGTATGTGTCTTTTGGTAGCTACACCTCAACAAGCTTCAGCAAAAAACCCCACTACGTCCACCCCTGCGCCCGCACCTGCACCTGCACCTGCGCCCGCTCCTACTCCTGCACCTGCGCCCGCTCCTACTCCTACACCAGCGCCATCATCTACAGTGCGCTTTGGATTTCAAAATATCACTGGGAACAGTGCTACTAATGCTGCAACAGGTGAAAGTCAACTATTTTTAGATGTGACTAAGGGCAGTAACTCAAATCAGGTTCTATTTTCGTTCAACAACATTGGGCAACAAGCCTCTTCCATAACCCAAATTTATTTTGACCAAACTACAAGCCTGTTAAAAAGTATCGCATCAATCACTGATAGCGGTAGTGGCGTAGATTTTGTAATACCTAAGAGCATAGGTAATCTACCAGGAAGCAATAACGCTCCTGGAGGTCGGTTTAACTCAGATTTTTCAGTTGAGGCTAATCAACCAGTCTCACAGATGGGTGTAAATCCTGGCGAATTTGTGAATGTACTGTTCAATTTAAGCTCCAACGTCACATTTGACGACATCATTAAAAGCCTGACAAACAGTGTCTTGCGTGTTGGATTCCACGTTCAAGCCTTTGGTGATGGTGGAAGTGAAGCTTTTGTCAATAAACCAGTAGCAGTAACACCGACTCCAGCCCCGGCTCCGACACCCGCACCGGCTCCAGCACCCGCACCGGCTCCAGCACCCGCACCGGCTCCAGCTCCAACACCCGCACCGGCTCCAGCACCTGCTCCAGTACCCGCACCTGCTCCGGCTCCAGCACCCGCACCGGCTCCAGCACCCGCACCTGCTCCAGCCCCGGCTCCGACACCCGCACCGGCTCCAGCACCCGCACCTGCTCCAGCACCCGCACCGGCTCCAGCTCCAACACCCGCACCGGCTCCAGCACCTGCTCCAGTACCCGCACCTGCTCCGGCTCCAGCACCCGCACCGGCTCCAGCACCCGCACCTGCTCCAGCCCCGGCTCCGACACCCGCACCGGCTCCAGCACCCGCACCTGCTCCAGCACCCGCACCTGCTCCAGCTCCAACACCCGCACCGGCTCCAGCACCCGCACCTGCTCCCGCACCGACTCCAGCTCCAGCTCCGGCTCCAGCACCCGCACCTGCTCCAGCCCCGGCTCCAGCACCCGCACCGACTCCAACACCCACCCCAGACCCAATTTTTATTCCAGAGATCAAGACTGAGCCATCTCCATCTCCCGCTGTCAACCCTCCTAAAAAGGTTCCTGAACCCGGTACGGTTGGTGCTATCTTACTTACTGGCTTGGCAAGCTTGCGTTATGGCAGAAAACGGAAACAGAGTGAGCCATAGATTTGTGTTCTGTTAGGTGGCTTAGAACATCAACTTGGATCAGGGGTTGAACATCTAGAACAGCGCAGTCAAGCTACGAAGGTCGATTTTATGCAAGGAGCAGAGGAGTTTTTTACGATTCCATCTGCTCCTTTGCTGTATGTACCCTGCCTAGTTCTAGCGAATGCAATATTTCTGATTGGGGTTCTTCTTTGCAAAGCGTTGCGTCCCTGATTCTTTCCTTAGCCGACCAGATCTAAGGTGATAGAGTACTACTCTTTGCACTCTTTGAGGTTTCTCTCATGACATGGTATCGCCCTGATGGTCGGCAGCCGAACCAACTGCGCCCTACTCGCTTTGAGCGTCGGTTTACCAAATTCTCAGCAGGCTCAGTCTTGGCAATTTGCGGCGATACTCAAGTTCTCTGTACGGTTAGCATTCAGCCCAAAGTTCCCCGGTTTCTTGAAGGGAAAGGGCAAGGATGGCTGACCGCAGAATATCGAATGCTGCCCGGAGCAACGCCAGAGCGCCACGAGCGTGAGTCGTTTAAGCTTTCTGGACGGACTCAAGAAATTCAGCGCCTGATTGGGCGAAGTTTGAGATCGACGCTTGATATGCACGCCTTGGGAGAGCGCACGATTACGATCGATGCCGATGTGCTGCAAGCCGACGCAGGCACTCGAACGACTTCGATCACAGGTGCATTTGTTGCTTTGCAAGACGCGATCGCTCATTTGGTTTCAACCGGAGAATTAGAGCGATCGCCCATCATTCATCGTGTAGCCGCTATTTCAGTTGGCTTAATCGAAAATGAAGCGTTCTTGGATTTGAACTACGCAGAAGACGTTGCTGCCGACACTGACTGTAACGTTGTGATGAACGAAGCGCTGAATATGATAGAGATTCAAGGAACAGCAGAAGCGGGTAGCTTCTCTCGTTTGCAGTTAGAGCAAATTTTAGATTTGGCAGAACAAGGAATCCAAGAATTGTTAGAATTACAAGAGCAGGCGCTTCAACCCACGTGATCAGTCGGTATTTTTCACTGGCCAGGATGGTGACGTTGAGTAACATTTTTAGCGCTTGTCGAAAGAAATCTGCCCGCTTTCGGATATTCTTAGAGCAATTATTGTTACATCGACTATGATAATCGCGCTCTTTCGATTGGCTATGCCAATTCGTGAGATTGTGTGACCCAGCGACCCCTCCGAACGACCCTGAGCATGTTCTACCAAGACCATCTGACGGTTAACAGCAAACTCACAGTACTCAACTCTGTGCAGAAATGGTTTGAGACATTTTGGCTTCAGCACGATCCGCTGGTTGCCCGTCAAAACCACCAGCTACATCGCCTCAACTTAGCGTTAGCGGAAGGCTTTACCAATGCCGTTCGCCATGCCCACTCCGGATTGTCGGTAGAAACGTCTATCGACATCGAAGTTGCCTTGCACGACGATCATATGGAGATTCAGATTTGGGATTGGGGTCAGCCTTTTGATCCAACTGCCCTGACAGAACCTAAGCCAGGAACGCTTCAGGAAGGGGGCTACGGTTGGTTTCTCTTGCGCCGATTAGCCGATGAAGTCAGCTACGATCGCCAGGGACAACGCAACTGTTTGCGGATTGTGAAGTACACGGTTGGGGCAGCCGTAGGTTAAGGCTAACCTCCATAGCCCTTCCTCCCATGCCATCGCTTATTGGGAAAGTTAGACTAGAATGCAAACATAGCAACATCTCGCACTCAACAGCAGTCTAAGATGTTGTCGCACTGAGGTGAAAAGGCGCGGGATATGAAGAATGAATCGCAGAGTACGGCATTGACAAGACAGCGTTCCACCGCCGTGCGGGGAACGGTGGTGAAAGGAGTCATGGTGGGCTGGATGCTGATACAAAGCATTCTTATGAGTACGCCTGCGATCGCACAAACCCGTGATTCGCTCAGCTATAGTGAACTGCTGAAAAAGATTGATGCTGGGGAAGTCTCAAAAGTCGAAATTGACGAGGCTCAACGAGTAGCGAAAGTGAGACTAGAAGGCAAAACTAAGGACGCCCCGATCGATGTGCAGATTCTGGATCGCAATCCAGAATTAATTGAGCGGCTGCGATCGCGCAATGTCGATTTCGATTCTCAACCGACCAGCGATAATAGCCTCGTCCTCGGCTTAGTCGCCAACTTGCTGTTAGTCATGCTGCTGATTGGCGGACTATTAATGATTTTGCGGCGCTCCAGTAGCTCTTCGAGCGGTCCTGGACAAGCCATGAATTTTGGTAAATCCCGCGCTCGATTCCAAATGGAGGCGAAGACCGGAGTTCTGTTCGACGATGTTGCCGGGATTGAAGAAGCCAAGGAAGAACTGCAAGAAGTCGTGACGTTTTTGAAGAAGCCTGAGCGCTTTACGGCGGTTGGCGCGCGGATTCCGAAAGGCGTGCTGCTCGTTGGCGCTCCGGGAACGGGTAAAACGCTGTTGGCAAAAGCGATCGCAGGTGAAGCAGGCGTTCCCTTCTTTAGTATCTCTGGGTCCGAATTTGTCGAGATGTTTGTCGGAGTCGGCGCGTCTCGCGTGCGGGACTTGTTTAAGAAAGCCAAAGAAAACGCCCCTTGTATTATTTTTATTGATGAAATTGATGCGGTTGGGCGGCAGCGCGGAACCGGAATTGGTGGTGGCAATGATGAGCGAGAACAAACGCTAAACCAACTGCTCACTGAGATGGATGGCTTTGAAGGCAATGCAGGCATCATCATTATCGCTGCAACGAACCGCCCTGATGTGCTAGATTCTGCCCTTCTGCGTCCGGGTCGCTTCGATCGGCAGATTATTGTAGACCTACCAACGTACAAGGGACGTCTCAAGATTTTAGAAGTCCACGCTCGCAATAAGAAGCTTTCTGACGAGATTTCCCTTGATGCCGTTGCCCGTCGTACCCCTGGTTTTTCTGGAGCAGAACTGGCTAACCTCCTGAATGAAGCCGCGATTCTGACAGCGCGGCGGCGCAAAGATGCGATCACGCCCTTAGAAATTGACGATGCGATCGATCGGGTGATTGCGGGCATGGAACGAGCGCCCCTGATGGATAGCAAGCGGAAACGGCTGATTGCATACCATGAAGTGGGTCACGCGATCGTCGCGACCTTGATGAAGAATCACGATCCGGTACAGAAAGTTACCCTAGTTCCGAGAGGCCAAGCGCTTGGGATTACGTGGTTTACCCCCGATGAAGAGCAAGGCTTAACATCGCGATCGCAGATTTTAGCTCAAGTGACCAGTGCACTCGGCGGACGGGCAGCAGAAGAAATCATCTTTGGTGATGATGAAATCACGACGGGAGCCAGCGGCGATATTCAGCAAGTGACGAGCATGGTGCGTCAGATGGTCACCCGCTTTGGCATGTCGGATCTGGGTAACTTGGCGCTAGAGACCTCAAATGATGAAGTCTTTCTGGGACGAAGTTTGATGCCACGATCGGAATATTCTGAAGAACTTGCAGGCAAGATTGATCAGCAGGTGCAAGCGATCGCACAACACTGCTATACCGATGCCTGTCGATTAGTGAGAGAAAACCGAGTCCTCATCGATCGCTTAGTCGATACCCTGTTAGACCAAGAAACGATCGAAGGAGACCAATTCCGCAAAATGGTTGAGGAGCATCGCCAAAGCCAATCTGTGACAGTTGGCAGCTAATAAAACAGGTCATCAGATAATAGATCATGGCTTGTAAGGTGGGCAATTGCCCACCTTATTTTTTGAAATCTCTATTTTTTGAAATCTTTACTCATTCTCCACAGTCCAAGAGGCTGGCTCCTTTCATTGCAATCAAAGTTGACCGCTAAGATAAGGCAGTGTACGGCGACCAAGGCAAATTATCCTCATGCGCTTTGACTTTTTGAAGCCAATTCCTCGTGTTTTTCAGCCAAAGCAACTCGCTGTTCTAGAAGCTTGCGTAATTGGATTGGTCTCTGGATTGGCGGCGGTGCTGTTGAAGCAAGGAGCAGGATTTCTGAGCGGCTGGCGGTTGCACACAGCGCAAGTGTATCCGGCCTGGATTGTTTTGCCCTTGATTGGAATCGTAGGCGGCTTTTTAGCAGGCATTTTGATCGAACGGATTGCTCCTGAAGCGTCTGGAAGCGGTATTCCTCAAGTCAAAGCTGCCTTGGGCGGTGTCTCGATCGCATTGAATCTCAGGGTAGCGATCGTAAAGTTGCTTAGCACGTTACTCTCGCTCGGGTCAGGCTTAACCTTAGGTCGGCAAGGTCCAACGGTGCAAATTGGAGCCGCGATCGCGGCCCAACTGAGCGCTTGGGTTCCTACCTCGCCTGATCACCGACGTCAATTGATTGCAGCAGGTGCGGCGGCAGGATTGGCAGCAGGATTCAACGCGCCGATCGCAGGCGTTCTGTTTGTGGTGGAAGAACTGCTGCAAGACGTGTCAGGACTGACGCTAGGAACGGCAATTCTGGCATCTTTTGTGGGTGCAGTGGTGTCGCGGCTCTTGGGCGGGCAAGGACTCAACGCCAGCAGAAATTTGCTCCAGTTCTCCACCAATTTCACCGCCCAAGACATCCCTTTGTTTTTGGTGTTAGGAATTCTGGCGGGATTACTAGGAGCCTTGTTTGGGCGCGGCATTTTGCTCAGTTTGCGGATCAACCGTCGCGTCTTTCAGTGGGGGTTGCCTTGGAGAATAGCTTGTGCTGGATTAATTTCAGGCTTAGCGATCGCGCTGCTGCCCGATGTGCTACGCGATCGCGACAGTCTGCAGGAAGTCTGGATCACCAGTGGATTTAGCTGGCAGATCATCACAATTATTTTCGTCACAAAGTTTATTCTTACTCTAGTCGCATTTGGCGCTGGTGCGCCTGGTGGATTATTTGCGCCATCGCTGATTCTTGGCTCAACGTTGGGACATTTAGTGGCGACTGCGGCGCAACAGTTGCAACTGATTGGCCTTCCATTGGGCCTAGATGGAAGTGAAAATTTGGTGACGACCGCCGCGTTCACAGGAATGGGAGCGTTTTTTAGTGCGGTGACTCGTGGCCCAATTACTGCGATCATCATTGTCTTCGAGATGACGACGGACTTTAATTTAGTTCTGCCACTCATGATTGGCTCTGTGACAGCTTATCTCGTGGCTGAAACTATGCATAGTGGTTCGATCTACAAGCATTTACTGGCATCCAAGGGCATTCAACTCGACCAGAAGGCTGGAATTGAGGTGAGGTTAGGCGGGTTGACTGCCGTCGATATTATGCAGCCACGGGTCGAAACCTTAGCAAGCCAAATCAGTGTCGAAGAAGCGATGCAAGCCTTCTCGCGATCGCACCATCGCGGTTTTCCCGTTGTCGAAGATGGCAGACTCGTTGGCATTGTGACCCAGACAGATCTTTCCCACGTTCAAGAGCGCAACCTCGCGAACGATTCGCCGTTAGAGACGATCATGACGCCGCAACCCGTCACAGTGAGTCCTAGCGCTCCATTAACGCGCGTTTTATATTTGCTCAATCGCTACAAAATCAGCCGCTTGCCTGTGGTCGAGCATCGTAAACTGCTTGGCATCATTACTCGCGCTGATATCATTCGAGCTGAATCAGACAAGCTAGGCGACGATGCAGCTCAGCTTGGACCTCGACCAGAACCCTCTTACGTGGTCTATCAAACTCAAGCCCCCTCGACGGGGCGAGGACGATTGCTCGTGCCGATCGCGAATCCTCAAACGGCTGACGGGCTGTTGCAAATGGCTGCCGCGATCGCCCGCGATCGTCGATACGAACTTGAGTGTCTCCAGGTGATTCTAGTGCCCCGCCATCAAGTTCCAGCCGAAACAAAGGTGTCTACCAGTGTGAGTCGTCAACTGTTGAAGCGGGCATCCCGGTTGGGTAAAACTTGGCAAATTCCGGTGCATACCCAGGTGCGCGTCACGCATGACGTGTCTCACGCCATTCTAGAAACCCTTAAAGAACGTCATGTAGACTTAATCGTGATGGGCTGGAAAGGCGGAACCACAACACCTGGACGCATTTTCGGCAGCGTTGTCGATACGATCATTCGGCAGGCGAGTTGTGATGTGGTGTTGGTGAAGATGGGGGATGGGAAGCCTCACCTCGATCGTTGGCTTGTGCCGATCGCGGGTGGCCCGAATTCTCGCCAAGCGATCCGGCTCTTACCTGCCTTAGCGCAACTGTCTCAACAGCCGAACATCTGCCTCTGTCAAGTGCATCATCCCGATCGCTCGTTGCCTAGTGCTTCTGCCCTAGAAGATGCCATGACCTTTTTGAGACATCGGTTAAAGTGCCCCGTTACCCTGATGCCGGTGAAGGATAGTTCGGTATCTGGGGCGATTATTTCGTTAGCGCAGAAAGACCAGTGTGATGTGATTGTGTTGGGCGCAACTCGTGAAAGTTTGTTGCAACAGGTGGTTCAAGGCAACATTCCAGAGGAGATTGCCAGACGCTGTGACTGCACGGTTATTTTGGTGCGAGAAGCGATGAAATAGCCGACAAACGTTTGATTTACCTATCTTGACAGAAGTACTCTCTAGGCATTTCCGCGATCGTAGAGGGAATATCAAACCGTTCTTTAAATTAGATCTATGGCTTCGACAGTTTTAATTACAGGGGCGTCTCAAGGCATCGGTCGTGAGACTGCCCTGTTGTTTGCCCGCAATGGGTATAACGTGGTTTTGGCGGCTCGTAATGCCGAACCTTTAGAAGCGTTGGCTCAGGAATTACAAACCTATGCCCATCGCGCGATCTCAGTGCCAACGGATGTCCGCGATCCGCAACAGGTGAAGCACTTAGTTGAACGCGTGATCGCGGAATATGGCTCGGTTGATGTGCTGATTAACAATGCAGGTATCTACACATCAGGACCCGCTGAAGAGTATTCGTTAGAAGATTGGCACTTGATTCTAGACACCAATTTATGGGGCTACATTCACACGATTCACGAATTGTTGCCCCACTTCGTGAGCCGAGGGTCGGGAACGATCGTCAATCTTAGCTCGATCGGCGGACAGGTTCCGACTCCGTATCTTGTTCCCTATGCGACGAGTAAATTTGCCGTCACTGGGCTGACAAAATCTTTAGCATCAGAGCTTGCCCCAAAAGGCATTACGGTTTGCGGCATCTATCCGAGTCTAATTAAGAGCGATTTCATGGAACGAGCGCTGTTTAAAGGCAAGGATGAGGAGGACCAGCAAGCTCGTCGTCAGCAGCTTGAACAGGTTTTAAGTGCCCCTGTGATTGAGAAACCGACCGATGTTGCTCAAGCGATTTGGGATGCCGTCCAGCACAAGCGGACAGAGGTGCTTGTGGGGTCAGCCAATCTTTCGCTTCTGTCCAATCGGCTTTTTCCTGATTTCGTTCAATGGGTCATGCGAAGAACGTTCAAAAATAAAGACCGAGCGGCAACATCGTAAATTAGGATGCTTCTTTAGAGTTGCGCCAAACGCTAGTCGTTAAATCCTGTTGCGCCTTCTTGGCAGAGCCAATTTCTTTGAAGTTGCGCTCTGCGCTAATTGAGGTATTACGCAAGCTGGGTGCGAATCAGTTCAATCCGCTTGCGGTTCACGCCTAGATCACTCTTGCCGAGCCGGGATGCAGACCGAACGTGAATCACATTAGCGGCGCGATCGACATAAAATTCCACGTCATCCACATAGCCCATTAATTTACTCGTGAATTGCGCGTATAAATAATCGTTGCTCTCTTCGACAATTTTTGTCTTAGGCAGAGCTTCAATGGTGCGTTTGAGGTCAGCGATCGCGGTTTCAGGAGAACTCAATTTCAACGGCTCGATATGGTGAGCTGAATCAGAATCTTGGCTACAGACACAGTTGGGCGTCGCAGGACAAGGAGACAATCGACCATTGCGAACGCCTAGAGTTGTGGGCTGCTTACCTGCAAACATAATCTCTCCTAATCTTTCTTCACTAAAGTAACTTTAAGCGATGCTTTGGTCCTGCTCGAACCTGCTGCTTAAATCAAACCGCCCTGCTAAGGTACCAAACTGTTGCCTCAGATTCAAACGCGATTCGTGCAAAGCGCAACTTTAAAGAAATCGGCTTTGCCAAGCTCCAAAGGATCGCCTAATCTAAATTCACACAAATCTTCTAAACACAGTTTTCTATAGGTGTGCTCAGCGCGAATTGTCACCAAAAGGTAGAATGAATGCTCCCTGCCATCCTCTGTCCTTTAGACTGAAGGATGGTTTGTTCAACTTAGGTTTATAAGCGCAAAGGGGCACGATCGATGCGGCTTTCTCAAATGTTGTTGGTGACACTGCGCGAAGATCCAGCAGAAGCGGAGATTCCAAGTCATAAGCTGTTGGTGCGAGCGGGGTATATTCGGCGAATCGGCAGTGGTGTATATGCGTATCTGCCGCTCATGTGGCGCGTGTTGCAGAAGGTGTCGCAAATTGTGCGCGAAGAAATGAACGCAGCAGGCGCACAAGAATGTTTACTGCCGCAGTTGCAGCCCTCTGATCTGTGGAAAGAATCAGGACGGTGGGATACTTACACCAAAGCCGAAGGGATTATGTTTTCCCTGATCGACCGTCAAGAGCGCGAGCTGGGGTTAGGTCCAACTCATGAGGAAGTGATTACTGCGATCGCGCGGGAGATGATCCGTTCGTATCGCCAGTTGCCTCAAAATTTATATCAAATTCAAACCAAATTCCGTGACGAAATCCGTCCCCGGTTTGGCTTGATGCGCGGTCGCGAATTCATTATGAAAGACGCCTATTCGTTCGATGCGGACGAAGCAGCGATGAAGGCGACGTACCAAAAAATGAATCAGGCGTATCACAACATTTTGCGTCGTTGCGGGTTGAAATTTCGAGCCGTTGACGCCGACTCAGGTGCGATCGGCGGTTCAGGCTCTCAAGAATTCATGGTTTTAGCCGATGCCGGAGAGGACGAAATTCTCTATACGGATGACGGCAAGTACGCGGCAAACGTCGAGAAAGCGGCTTCGATTCCGTCTGACGTTGTTCCTTCTCCGTTTGGCAGTTACGAAAAACGGGAAACACCGGGAACCGAAACCATTGAAAAGGTTTGCAAATTCCTCAACTGTTCGCCGACAAATCTTGTCAAAAACGTTCTCTATCAAGCTGTGTTTGACAGTGGCACAACCGCTTTAGTCCTGGTTCAGATACGCGGCGATCAAGATGTCAACGAAGTCAAACTTCAGAATGAATTAGTCAAGTTAGCGGGTCAATACGGTGGAAAAACGATCGTTGGTCTCACAGTTCCCGATGCCGATGCTCAACAAAAATGGGTAGCGAAACCCCTACCGCTCGGCTACATCTCTCCTGGTTTAAGTGACGACTACATTCAATCGAGCAAGAACATTGCTCCGAAATTCATTCGATTAGCCGATCAAACAGTTGCCGAGTTGCAAAACTTCGTTACGGGCGCAGATGAAGCAGGCTATCACGTGGTTGGCGCAAATTGGGGAGCGCAGTTTCCAAAGCCCAATCTTGTCGATGTCCGAAAAGCCACCGTTGGCGATCTCGCCCTCCACGATCCTACCCAAACCCTAAAAACCGCTAGAGGAATTGAGATTGGGCATATCTTCCAACTCGGCACAAAATACTCCAAGCCGCTCGGCGCAACCTACACCAACGAGCAGGGGGAAGAAATTCCCTTAGCAATGGGCTGTTATGGGGTCGGCGTGTCTCGGTTAGCGCAGTCCGCTGTCGAGCAATCTTACGACAAAGACGGCATCATTTGGTCGGTCGCGATCGCGCCCTATCACGCCGTCGTTGTAATCCCCAATGTGAACGATGCCGATCAAGTCGCAGCGGCTGAAAAACTTTATGCTGAACTCAATCAAGCAGGCATCGAAACCCTGCTCGACGATCGTAACGAGCGGGCAGGCGTCAAATTCAAAGATTCTGAGCTAATCGGCATTCCCTACCGCGTGGTCACTGGAAAATCGCTGAAAGACGGCAACGTCGAGGTGGTTAAACGGGCAACCAAAGACACGCAGAACGTCGCGATCACAGATGTTGTCTCAACCCTAAAGCAGTGGATTACTGAAGCAACGATATGACTTCCCTTACCTTAGTGATTGGCAACAAAAACTATTCATCTTGGTCGCTGCGCCCGTGGCTGGCGATGAAGCAGTTCGACTTGCCCTTTACCGAAATTCGCATCCCGCTCTACAGTCCAGAGGCAACTGATCAGATTCGTCAACTCTGCCCTCAAGGAAATGGCAAAGTTCCGATTTTGATTCACGAATCCCGCATCGTGTGGGATTCCCTCGCCATCTTTGAGTATTTAACAGAGATGTTTCCAGAGCGATCGTGGTGGTCTGGTACATATACTGCTCGTGCTGTTGCGAGGTCAATTTGTGCAGAAATGCATTCTGGGTTTCTTGCCTTGCGTCATCACCTGCCCATGAATTGCCGCGCTCACCTGCCGGGTCGAGACTTCGGCTCAGAGGTGCAAAACGACATCGATCGAATCACTACAATTTGGCGAGACTGCCGACAAGCGTATGGTGGAAAGGAACCGTTTTTATTTGGGCGGTTTACGATCGCAGACGCGATGTTTGCTCCCGTTGTGCTGCGCTTCCGAACCTATGGCGTTGCGCTTGATGAAATCTGCCAAGCTTATGCGGATGCGCTCTTAGCGCTGCCTGCCATGCAAGAATGGCTTCAATCTGCCACCGCAGAAACAGAGACAATACCTCCCTTTGAGCAGTGATATTTGTAAAGCGGTGCATTGATCTCTTGGCAGTCGGGACTAACTCATGGAATTTTTCACCCTTCTTTTATCAAGCTTGATTGGATTAGTTTCTCCCCTCGGAATCGTGAGCGATCGCGTTGCCGAATCAACGCTTCGTAAACAATTCGTTTCTGTCGAAGACTTGCAGGTTCGTATCGACAATGCCCCAACCTACCAACTCGTACAAGGCCGAATCGATCGCCTCAGATTGGTAGGGCGGGGCTTGGTTCCTCAGAAAGACATCCGCATTGACACTTTAGAACTTGAAACCGATCCCGTTGCCCTACAAGGATTGCGCCTTAAGCTTGCGAAACCTCTGCAAGCAGGAGTACGGATGATTCTCAAGGAGGAAGACATCAATAAGGCGCTGGAATCACCCAAAATCACTACTCAACTTCAAAACTTAGTGCGGCGTAACCAGCGATACACGTTTCTAAGTCCGCGCATCACTCTAAAGCGCGATCGCGTCCGTGTTCAAGCGACGTTACAAGAACAGGGTTATCCTGACCAACTCGCGATCGTAGCTGAAGCAAAACCTGAAGTGATCGCAGGGCGAACCCTACAGCTTCAAAACTTACAGGTTACTGCCAACGGGCAAGCTGCTCCCGCTCCAGTCGTTCAAGCTCTAACCGAAACCATCGCCAATCGCTTTGATCTGCGATCGCTAGAAAAATCAGGTATTACGGCTCGCGTTCTAGCATTCAACGTACAGCCCAGCCATCTGGAAATTTCGACCTTCGTTCAGCTTCGCCCAACCTCACGAAAGTAAAATTTGTTCGCATTCTTTCCGAAATTCGCGCTAAACATAGTGTAGTTACTTAAGCATCTCCTAAGGTTCACCTCAGTAATTCCTGGGGCAGGTTCCCGACGACAAATTACACATCATGAATTAGTTCTGGGAGGTTTCTCCATGCAAGAGCAGAAGCGTAGAATTCCGGTTGGAATTGTGGTTGGGTTATCGGCAGCAATGGTAGCGGCGGGCAGTGCTACCGCTTATTTCACCTGGCAGCAATCTCAACAACGTAAGCCCGTTCCCAATGCTGCGATCGAGCAAACTCAGCCCACTCCATCTGCATCTCCGCTCCCTCCGCCCGCCAATACCATTCCCAATAAAAACACTTCCCAGCCAGAAGTAGTGTCTCAGAAAACGCCTCAAGCGTATTGGCTGCAAGATCGAGGGGCTGAAATTCAACTCACTTCCTCTCCGATTAACGTCAAAGAAACTGAGAAACCTGAAGTCGCTCTAACGGCAGCTATGAAGGCAGTTCTTAGCGAGCCACCCGCCAAAAACGTATCATCTGCCATTCCAGAAGGCACTCAATTGCGGAGTCTCAAAGTTCAGCCCAAGGGAATTTACGTCGATTTGTCAAAAACCTTTACAACAGGTGGCGGTAGTCTTTCTATGTCTACTCGCCTTGCTCAAGTGCTTTATACGGCCACAAGCCTTGATCCAAAAGCGCCAGTATTTCTGTCTGTCGAAGGTAACGCCTTGAAGACGCTGGGTGGAGAAGGGCTAATCGTTGATCAGCCGTTGACGCGGACTGTATTTGAGCAGGGTTTTGGGCAGAAAGGTGAGTAGGGAGGGCCATTAAGGGATGCTTTATGCCATCCCCCCTTCTTCACTCGCTAAACTAAATGCTCGAAAGTGTTTGGCCTGTTGCTCAATCCGACTGGCAAGGCGATCGCAGACTAGATTGCAAAGCTCAAACACCAAGTCATCTTCAACGCTGTAATAGGCCAACGTGCCTTTTGTGCGGCGCGTTAAAATTCCTGCTTGCAACATCACCTTTAAGTGTTTGGATACATTCGCCTGGCTGGTTTCTGTTGCCTCGACTAAATCTTGAACACATTTTTCCCCATCCCGAAGCAAATTAAGAATCCGCAAGCGCATCGGTTCACCCAACACACTGAAATAGTCAGCGACTTGTTGCACAACTTCTTGCGGCACGGGCTGTGTTGGTCTCATGTCCACGTAAGAACCCCATCAATGATCCCAAGATCATATCCAGCCAAATTCTGCATAGCAATAGAGCTATCAAGCCCTGGTCTATATTTGGTGAAATCTTCATGGAGACTTACCAGAAGTTTACGGAGATGCAATCTAGGAAATTCACACACCTTCATTTAAACCTTGACTTCTGTTTCGGCGTCCAATTAAGTGTAAGAGCTGGTTTAACCCAACTGCTCTTTGCTGTAAATCCGATTTCATCACCTCCAGAGATCCCTGCTATTCCGTATTCTATGCTCCATTTTTTCACTAAAAACGACTCAAATTTTGCTCCTAATTTAGAAACTCCCTCTTTTGACGTAAAGCATAAGAAATCAAAAATCTTATCGTTTAAGGGAACTTAGACTAATCTTTGAAATTCTTCATATTTAATGTTGCTGTGTTAGTATCTGGATGTTTGAGGAGAATTTACAGCTGTTTATCAGCACAATCTCGGTGGTGGAGGAGTAATAAGAGTGCAAGGTGATATCCCAATTGGGTACTCCAATTTTGGTATGCAACGACCCCATCTCGATCCGATTCGTGTGGGTGTCATCGGGGTCGGTAATATGGGACAACACCATACTAGGGTCTTGAGTCTGCTCAAAGATGTAGAACTAGTGGGTGTTTCTGATATTAATGTAGAACGAGGATTGGACACGGCAAGCAAATATCGTGTCCGATTTTTTGAGGACTACCACGACCTGCTAAAATGCGTCGATGCGGTTTGTATCGCGGTTCCGACTCGGCTGCACCATGCAGTTGGCTCAGCAGCGCTAAAGTCTGGAGTTCATGTTCTGATTGAGAAGCCGATCGCGGCAAGTATTGCAGAGGCAGAATCGCTCGTCAATTTAGCAGCGGAGTGCCAATGCATTCTTCAGGTTGGACATATCGAGCGATTTAACCCAGCGTTTCAGGAGCTAAGCAAAGTTCTCAAAACTGAGGAACTGCTGGCCTTAGAGGCTCATCGGATGAGTCCTTATTCCGATCGCGCGAACGATGTTTCGGTCGTTTTAGACCTAATGATTCACGACATCGATTTGCTGTTGGAGTTAGCTGCATCCCCTGTGAGCAAACTAACGGCGAGTGGAAGCCGTGCGTCTGATTCTGGCTATCTTGATTATGTAACCGCAACGTTAGGCTTTGCCAATGGCATTGTCGCAACGCTGACCGCTAGCAAAGTGACACATCGAAAAATTCGTCGCATTGCGGCTCACTGCAAGAGTTCTTTAACGGAAGCTGATTTTCTCAAAAACGAAATTTTGATTCACCGTCAGACGACGGCGAACTATCGAACCGATTACGGACAGGTGCTGTATCGTCAGGATGGTCTGATTGAAAAAGTTCAGACGAGCAATATTGAGCCTCTCCATGCGGAGTTAGAACATTTTGTTCAATGCGTTCGGGGAGGACATCAGCCATCAGTGGGGGGTGTGCAAGCGCTCAAGGCGTTGCGTCTCGCGAGTCTAATTGAGCAAATGGCACTTGATGGCAAAGTATGGCATTCGCATGATTCTGCTAAGGTTGTTGAACTCGACGCTCCCACACTTCCGTCAGGGTTTGCGAATCAGATCGCCGTTTAATTAGATAATGCGCAACACTTAAACTGAGTGTTTTGAAAAGGGTAGACATCGGGATGTCTACCCTTTTTTCAGGTCAATTTTGGTGAACTAATTATGCGACTGGTTAGGCCATCGCAGTTCCAAAATTCTGTGTCCAGTACCCATTGTAATAACCGACACCAATTTCTTTGAGATTGGGATCAAGAATATTTTTTTGGTGTCCTGGGCTATTCATCCAGTCGGTGACAACTTGCTGCGCTGTTGTTTGCCCAAATGCAATGTTTTCAGCCGCACGCGAGTAGGCATAGCCCTGTGCCTGCATTCGATTCCAAGGAAGGGAGCCATCTTTGCCTTGATGACTAAAGTAATTCTGCACTGTCATGTCCTGACTGTGTTGTTCAGCGACATTATTGAGCGTTGGATTAATCGCTAACGGGGATAGTCCTCGACTAATACGCTCTTGATTTGTCAGGTCTACAACTTGCTGTTCAAACTCGCTAAAGCCAGTGTTGGGATCGCTACTCAGACTTCTTTGATTTGTCTGTTCAAATTGGTTTGCGTCTAGTGTTGTAGGTTGTGTTGATAAATTGATTGCTTTATGCGCCTGCAATAGTTGTTCATACGTATTGGAGAAGCGAAACATCATAGTGAAACTCCTAAAAGGTGTTCGAGGGGTAGAAAGACGAGCGATAACGCTACGACAATCAAAATCTGCCTTTTCGTAACGGAACATCAGTTAAACCCGTTGATTGGAAAAAGGCTAGACAGCGGTAGACCACCCGAACAACGTGAGCCGATCTATAGAGGCTCACTGAACTGCATTTGTAATAAATAGGTGTTAGATGCAGGGGTTACTGTATGGGAAAAGCAGAACTTCGCTTGCGTAGGCTTATGCCACTTCTGCTTTTGTAATAGCCGAATTTACTTTAGAAGTTTGATCTTCAGGCAATTCACAAAGCATAGATTCAGGTTCTGTATGTGCCACTTTAGAGACCGAACATCTACGAATTCAATTTATACTTACCTTATGCAACCGTATTCTTCCAAGCATTCGTTATAGATCATTGGGGTTCTAGCAAATTTACTGAAAGGTTATTCCTGCGAAAGAGGTAACAACTTTTCCCACCCATAAATTACCAACTTGTGTCCTTCCAGTCGTGATAAGCAACATTTCCCGCCTTGGCTGGAGATTTTCATACTCAAATCTAATTTGATACTGACCAGAATGGAGATTATAAAACTCCACAATACTTCCGTATAAAGCATAGCCTACTAAGCTAATGCGCTTTTCACGCCATAACAATTTTGCATTCATTAAAAACTCTGTACTTTCTCCAGGTTTAAGAAGCGGAATATCCGATTCCTCAATTTCAGTGCTACTATTGCGCCCACCACCAACAACTAGCATCTGACCTTGGGAATTCGACATCTCAGGTAAAAATCGTTGTAAGTTAAAGCGATACGGTGTGGATGTTTGATTCGTAATCCGAACTCTGAATTGAACATTCACTTCCTCCCCCCGCTTTGGTAAGCGAACGATGTTCTGAGGCACTAACGTTTCAAACCGAATGCCATCGATTTCAATTGCGTTGTTAGCACTTGATGATATAGACACAATGGGTTGGCTCTTCAGAAAATTCAAATTGTCTGATGCTACGAACGGTGCAGGAACGCTTCCTAGAAACGTTGCTCCAAAAACTACTAATGCAGTAAAAAAGCTGATCCAAAACAACTGACGCATACTATCGCAAGATTCACTAAATTTACGATCCTACGCGATCGCAACCTTCTCGTAAATCTGCTGTACTCGGTCTAACTCTAAATCAGAGAGGTAATCAACTGTCCAATTGGCGCGGCGTTGCAACATGTGAAATGGATATGTGTTGGCAACACCCAGAACAGGAATGCCAGCGCGTTTAGCGGCGTCGATGCCAGCAAAGGTATCTTCGATCGCTAGACACTGAGATGGCTGCAATTGGAGGTCAGGAAATTCAGTATTGAGCCGCGCGATCGCGGACAAATATCCATCTAGTTCAGGCTTGCTCGTGGCAATGTCATCGCCTGAAATAATGACTGAAAAATAGTGTCGCAACTGGGCACGGTCTAGTACGAGTTCAACTTCAGCCCGAACGGCTCCACTCACAATTGCCAGTTTGCAGGCTGTCCCTTTTAACTTAAACAGCAGATCCTCTAATCCCACATAGAGCGGTAGCTTTTCTATCGCTCCTAGCTGCTCAACATAGGCACGAGATTTTCGAGCGATTAGCGTTTCTAAATAGTCATCGGTCACGACTCGTCCTCGATGGGTGAGCAAATCTCGCAGACAGGCGCGATCGCTCCGTCCTAAGCAGAATTCTCGAAACTCTCCTGCTTTAGGGCGCAAGTTTTCTTCAATTAAAAGCTGCTCAACTAGTCGCTCATGAAGCGGCTCATCGTTAATGATGACTCCATTGAAATCGAAGAGAATAGCTTTAAGGGACATAGATACAATTCTGCCGTGCAAATGATAATGGCTAATAGGGTATAGGATTTTGAAAGATACAAGAGCGATCCGCTCAAGACGCGCCTCTGAAAACGTTCTTATAACTTACAGCGTTTCCATAACTTACAGCGTTTCCATAACTTACAGCGTTTCGCTCCTCTAAACCTCAGACTTGGCATGGAAATCCTAAGTTCTCCAGACTTGAAGAACTCGGGACGTACCCAAAAATCTTGCCCGCCTATTCCCTATCCAACGGCCCACTGTCGCATCTCATCATCACGTCCAAAATCTGCAACGAAATCTACGTGAGGAAGAGGCTTTACAGCACGCGTGACTTGATGCATCCACCAAAATTCTTCCGTCTGAATTGCTCCAAATCCGGCGGCTCCCATCCAAGCATCAACACTTCCGTTAGCATACGCTTGAATGTAAGGTTCTTCAAAAACTTGAGTGAGCCATTCGGTCTGCCGTAACGTTTTCTGATTGCCATCGAGGATAAGCACTTCGCCGCCTGTTTTGAGTAGCCGGAAGCACTCTCTTAGAACCGCTTGAGAGCGATCGGGCGGTAGTTCGTGAAACAATAGAGCAGCCGTAATTAAATCGAAAGATCCAGGAGCAAGACGGGTTTCTTCCGCATTGTTGTGCTGCCACTGGATTTCTAAATTTGCTTTTTTTGCCTTATGTTCTGCAACAATCAGCATGTAAGGTGACAAATCGAGTCCAATCACTTCAGCGTTGGGAAAGGCTTGTTTAAGCATTAGCGTTGTCGATCCGGTTCCGCATCCTAAGTCGAGAATACGAAGAGGTTTAACTCGAATCGCATCGATCAAACTTTGGCGCACCCAGGTTTCGTTGGGAGGCAAAACGTACTGTGTGATTGGGTCATAGGTGACAGCCGCGCTAAGGTTGAGATAACCGCCTTCGATGCTATGAAAATGCTGAGAGTAGTAGGCAGGATACGTCAGCTTCGGATTGCGGATGCGATCGCTTTCCACTTGCCAATCGATACTGTCTGCAAATTGGCGCAATTCGTCTTCGTTAATTAAGAAGCGAACGATCGGAGCGAGATATTGCTCAAAAATAGTATCTTTACGAACAGGCATAGAAAGCAGCTAAGTGAGGAGCATCTTTATATAAAGTGTACTGAAATTCGTCGAAAAGCGTCCCTCATTCTCCATCCCTTTCCGAACCATTAATCTAAGTTTGAGCTATTAGGTTTCTAGCCGTTATACTTTGCGCCTTCTCATGCCACTGCGATACCACTGTCTGAGGCGTTCGGGTGATACGCCCAGAAGGTATGCCCCAATAATGAATTGATTAATTAAGGTTGTCCGTACAACGCCTAGCGTTTGCCATCGTCGTCCAGAGGTTAGGACAGAAGCACGAACGATTTGAATGTTGCCGTGGTGTTTAAGGCGCTGCACAAATTCAAAATCTTCCATGATCGGTAACGCTGAAAATCCGCCGACTGCTTGAAAAACGGATTTTTTTAAGAAAATCGCCTGATCTCCGTAAGGAAGTTGCAGATAGCGCGATCGCAGATTTGTCCCCCACTCTACTAACCGTACTCCAACCGAAGGAATATTAATTTTCAGTTCAAACGCTCCTGCAATAGAGTAGGCGAGCGTTTCTCGAATCATCGTGTCGAATTTGGGCGGTAGCCTAGTGTCAGCATGGAGAAAAAGCAGAATATCGCCCGATGCGATCGCTGCTCCTAAATTCATCTGAACGGCGCGACCAGGAGTTGAAGAAATCACTTGAGCGTCAGCCGTTTGAGCAACCAAGATCGTCGCGTCTTGACTACCTCCGTCCACCACAATTAGTTCTACGTTCGCCGCCATGCTCAGAAGTGCCAATGTTTTAGAAAGGTATTCTGCTTCGTTGAGAACCGGAATAATGACTGAAATTTTTGGCAGCATTTTAGGGAGCGTTACATCTTCAGATGCTTTAGGTCTTCTGGACGATCAATATCATCTAATACAGGAAGCAATGCCATTGTCAATTTTAGCTGACTTGCGATCGCCAACGTTTGTTGAAATACAATATCAGTACTCCAGGAAATATTCTTAAATAGTTCAGGAATCAGTTTTTGTAAACCAACAAGATAGTAACCACCATCAGTTGCCTCACCCAGAACTAAATCGGTTGTGGTTAAGAGTTCAAACGCGGCAGATAGAATGTCTTCCCCTAAACTCGGACAATCTGTTCCAATCACCACAACAGCCGTAGCATTCTGCCCAAAAGCTGCTTGAAATGCTTGTATCAACCGCTCTCCCAAATCTCCCGCACTCTGCGATTGATACTGCATATCCTCGCCTAGCCAGGTTTGCATCTGCGCCAAGTCACCTCCTGTAAACTGCACCTTGACCAAAACGGCCTGCTTTTTTTGAAGCTTGCGAGCTTGTGTCACCGTATGTTCAGCCATCTGACGATGTAAATCGGCGGCTCCTGCATCGCCAAGGGCAGGAATAAGGCGAGTCTTCGCTTTTCCAGGTTCGGGATAGCGAGTGAAAATAATCAGATGGTTAGACATAGCAGTTACCGCCGTGAAAAGTCAACTTCTTCGTAACCCGCTCTCAACAAATACGATTAGGAAGATTCTAAAGATTTCCTTCCCTCACTACACCAATTCCAATTAACTTGTGTATATTTCTAACCGACGTGAGGGAACCCAGCGTGCGCTGCGCTTGTCATTTCCCCAATAGGTGCAAGACTCAGGTACAAGACTTCAGGTGCAAACCTCACTGATTCCAAATCATTATCTACGTGTAACAAAGTTATGGCATATCAGGGCAACAGCAAGAATATCCCTTCGCGGTTCGGGCGTCTTCTAGAAGCGGCTTCCATCTCATCTGGAATTGGACTGGCTGCCCTAATTGGATTTGCAGGACATAGCGTTGTACTAGCGCAATCACTCAATCCGCCCGACCAAACAACTCCACAACAGCCGACAGTAGCAACCTCTGTTATTTACGTCAATCCCACCAGTGGCAACGATCAGCCGAGTGCTGGCAAAACTGAAGCGGCTCCCTATCGCACCATTTCCTTTGCACTTGAGCAGGCTGCTGCTGGAACCGTCATTCAACTAGCTCCCGGTAATTATGTTCAAGAGAACGGCGAGAAATTTCCGCTCAATCTCAAACCTGGCGTGATTCTGCGCGGTGACGAGAACAGTAAAGGACAAGGCATTCTGATTCAGGGTAGCGGAAAAACTCTCAGTAAAACGTTTGCTGAGCAAAACGTAAGTATGCGTGCTGGGCAAGGCAGCGAGATTCGCGGTGTAACCGTTACCAATACTGTGACGCGAGGGACGGGTATTTGGGTTGAAGATGTAGATTCCACCATCTCGAACAATACCTTTATCAATAGCAACCGCGAAGGTGTTTTCGTAACTGGAAACTCAAACCCAACCATTACCGACAACCTATTTACGAAGAATTCGGGCAATGGGATGTCGATCGCGAGTGGAGCGCGGGGTCAAATTAGAAACAATGTGTTCCTCAACACTGGATTTGGACTTGCGATCGGCGGAACCTCAATCCCAAGACTTGAAGGCAATCAAATTACGCAAAACCAGTCTGGCATCTACATTAGCGGTTCGGCTCGTCCGATTCTGCGTAACAACTCGATTACCGATAGTCAAGGCGATGGCATCGTGGCTAGAGACAGTGCCTTTCCCGATCTAGGAACTGCTGATAGCCTTGGAAACAACACGATTCGCAATAATGGCAAAGATCCTGCAACCAAGGGAGTCGATCTTCGCAACGTCTCCGGTAATACCTTTCAAGCGATCGGCAACAACATTGATCCCAAAAAAATCATTGGTCAGGTCAATTTCACACCAGGCGGTACTAATACTGCGTTTGCTGATGTTCAAGGACATTGGGCACAGCAATACATTCAAGCATTAGCCTCGAAAGCGATCATCACTGGCTTCCCAGACGGCACGTTCAAACCAAACGACCCAGTCACTCGCGCTCAGTTTGCTGCGATCGTTCTTAAAGCCTTTGCACCCGCCGCTAAAAAACCTGCAATTAATTTTTCTGATGTGACTCAGAAAAACTGGGCATATGAGGCCATTCAGACGGCTGCAAAAGGTGGATTTGTGTCAGGCTACCCTGGTGGAACATTTAGGCCTGAGCAAAAAATTCCTAGAGTACAAGTTCTCGTAGCATTGGCAAATGGCTTAGAGTACGGCGCAGGAGATGTCTCAATCTTGTCGAAGTACCAAGATGCAACGACAATTCCTACTTACGCTAATGGACTCGTTGCCTCTGCAACTCAAAAGCAAGTTGTCGTAAATTATCCTACCGTTGGACAACTCAATCCAAATCGTGAGGCCACTCGTGCTGAGGTTGCTGCCTTCATCTACCAATCACTTGTGAATTCAGGTAAAGCACAAGCAATTCCATCCCCTTATATTGTTAGCGGCAGGTAAGTAACGGATCGCTGAGCGGTAAGCCCTTCACGACTCGAAAGGGATTCTTGAGCAGATGTAACAGATGAAAGTAGAATACTTTCATCTGTTACATCTGCTATCAAACCTACTTCTGATAGCTCTTGCAAATAACTTATAATTCAGTGTCCGATAGACTCAGTTAGGGCACTACCGACTCTGCAACTTGATCGTTATGCTGAATACTCTATTTTCTAAGCGTGCGGTCTTCCCAGCGAAATAACCAAATCATGACTGCAACTAGTCCGACTTGAAGTGCAAGATTAGGTAGGGCAGCAGCTACGTCTCGACCCGCTAAAATTTGCGTCAGAAAGACAACCGCTCCGATCGCACCCGAAGCTCCCACCCCGCCATAGATAAACTTTCTCAGTCCTCGGTAAGGAGCTTTTGATTCTGCAACAAGGCGTGCATATCGCTCTGGGTCTTGTCTGCGTAATCGTTCAGAACGTTCCGTCATAAGGTTGTTTAGAGAATCAGGGTACTTTAAATCGTGCCATGAATTTGTGCAATTTGCAGTATGACCAAAATCTATGTCGTGGGGTTCGTGAAACCTGCTATACTTACTGATTGTTAATATATGCCGATGTGGCTCAGTGGTAGAGCACTCGATTCGTAATCGAGCGGTCGCGGGTTCAAATCCCGCCATCGGCTTTGTAAGTATGTTGTAGAGCGACACTTTATTTGTCCGTGGCGACACTTTATTTGTCAAAATGAAGTTTAGACATTTAATTTGTCGTCTTGATTCAAGCATTTGGTCGTGTTCTAGACGTGTGGATTTTGCGATACTGGAGGAGTGTGGTTTCAGC
>NZ_JCACKG010000255.1:0-46283 GCF_059505265.1 Myxacorys chilensis
GTACGAATTTGGATTACCCATTTAGCTATCGCTCCACACGTCTAGAACACGACCCCGAAACTTTCTACTCTTTTGCTCTTATTTAAGACACTATTAAGAATGCGTTGAGACTTGCAAGTTAGAAATGATAGGTCAAAACACTTCCGATGTGGACAAGGCTTGAGAAAAGTATCTGCGGTACAGATTGCAGCTTGGCACTACTTGCTGGTCTTGCATCGAGACGAGTCCTTTACTTTGCAGCTTAAACGCTTGCATCGGCTCAAGCTTAAAGGGGGTAGTAGATAACACCACCCGCTTTAGCGCCGCGATCAAATCAGGGTATTTTTGCAGATCCGCTAGCAAATGTCGCAAATGTGGGCCATATACCCCATTGATTGCACTCGAATGCTGCACTAACTGCTTTAACGAAACCAACTGCCCACTTAAGTGATGAAGTCCGACTTGCACTAGGTACGGGTTGCCGCCTGTCAAGCTCATCAGTTCTGCAACCGTCTCGTCGAGGTTTTCAAGCCCATAGCGCTGGGCCAAATCCATTACTTGTTCTGAATTAAATGAGGGCAGATCGATCGCAAGTCCAGCATTAAACGGCGATTGGTGCAGATGCAGCGGCACATACACCTCTGTGGAGTGAATCAGCACAATCCGCAATTTTTGCCACAACTCGCTTTTGGCATCGCCATACCGTGCTTTCTCATACCAAGCTCGCAGCATCCCGAAAAAATCCGCTGCAATCTGCGGATAGTCAAACACGGCATCAACTTCATCTAAAGCAAGCACTAGAGGCTGATCTAGCTTCGATAAAATATAGCTCTCAAAATAGTTCGTGCAGTTGTAGCTGTTGCCAAACAGGTCATCCCAATATTGCTCAAGCTGATTTGGCAGTTCAAGAGTCTGCGTGATAACTGCACACAGCCATTGCAAAAACCGCTTCAAATCCGATAAAACGGCTGTATCTGCTAATTGTAGGCTGGTTATTGTGGTTAGAATGCGCTGTTCTCTCGCTTGGGACAACACTTTAGCGGCTAGCGAGGTTTTCCCCATCTGCCGAGGTGCTTTGATGCGGACCAAAGCGCCCGGTTGCAGCAATCCCTCATAGCATAAGGCTTCACTCGGCGGACGACAAATATAAAACAGAGAATCGCTGGGAAGTTGACCCGTTAACATCACTGGCGGACGACTGCCCACGGGTGGCGATTCAGAATCGCTGTAGTCCTCCCTTCCCAATGTCAACCCAAAAGCACGAAAGTAGTTCTCTAACGTCTGCTGATCAACTGAAACTTTGTGCCCTCGTACTCTTGCGAGGGTGTTAGGACTTAGACCTGTACGATCGCTAAGTTCCTGTAATGTGAAGGATTTACCAGAATTGTGCTGATCTGCGGCGTGCTGTTCAGCTGCTTGTAAGCGCTGCCATCCTCTTGCATTAAGCACAATTCCGCGCTTTCGCCTGATGGGTTGACTTCGGTGAGGCATAGAGTAGGACCTGAAAATGGATTTTGACGACTAAAGGTAGTGGAATGGACTGAGAAGGCGAAAGCAACAGAAAATTCTATATAGCGAAAATATTAAAACTTACCAATCCCCCTTCCTACACCTCAAATCTTCTTCCGCAATACCCCCAATACAGCCATCTCCAACATAAGCGCTATGAATACTGTTTTTAGTTGCAAGTCATTGCTCACTTAAGCTTAGTTGTCTAAGTTTTCTGAGTGTAACCACTGGTTTGTGCTGAAGATAAGTGGTATTTTCTCTCAATTCTGACAAGAAACTATAATTACTTAAAGAATTTCTTTACGTTTCTTCAACTAAGTTTAAACTAAACTCGATATATCAAAGTATTTATTGCGTGTCTTGATAGATAAGAGCTTTTCAAAGCACTTAAGCTCGACCTATACACAAGTGTGGAACAAACAGCTTCTAGCTGAGGTGCTGAAACACTCGAAGGTAGATTAACAACCGTAGTTTTCTCAAAGTTTTTACTGATCCTTACTTAAATTGTGGTCTTAATTGGTGATCTTGAGTAGTCAAAGAATAAGTTCAGGGGCAAACTTAAGTATGGAGTAGTAAAATTTACTATCCGCATAATTCTCAGTTCAGTAAGCTGTAACCGTAATACCTCTGTTGTTCTCTACACTGCCTGCTGATTCTATTGAGGACTACTAAAGCTTGCTGATAGCTTCCCTAAACCAGTTCCTGATAACGTCTTGATTGCAAAAACACTTAGGGTACGTGAAGACCAAGCTATGAAACTAAAGAAATACTTAGCTTTACCGAGGTTACCAATAAGCTTGAACGAGCGCATCATAGGCTCTGTACCTAGAGAGGATCGGCATCTAGATAGCAAAAAGCTTAATTTCAAAATAGCTCTTGTGATGTTAAACAAATAGCAAAAAGCTATTGCATCTTCAGCTTAGTAGAAATCGTCAGAACGTAAAAGCGGCGCACTTCTTGAAAGACCTAGTTAATAATCTGTTACTACTGGTAGCACTCAATTAACTTTTCATTTCGCTTTGGACGCTGATTTCAATTCTTTGATTTATCGTATGTTTCAATCTAATTTAAGGGTTCGTAAATCTTGCCTTACACGCTCCAATGAAAACAATCTTGGTGATCGAGGATGATGAAACAATCCGGTCAAATCTTCTAGAAATATTAGATTTGGAAGGGTTTCAAGTGATGGGTGCAGAGCACGGGGCATCAGGAGTTTGTAAGGCAAAGGCTTACTTGCCCGATTTAATTCTGTGTGACATCCGCATGCCCGAGTTAGATGGGTATGGCGTTTTAGAGGAGCTTCGTAGCCACGTCTCAACAGCGGCAATTCCCGTCATTTTTCTCACCGCTAAATGTGAGCATCAAGAAATTAGGCACGGGATGAACTTAGGTGCAGATGACTACTTGATAAAACCGTGTTCCGTCTCGGAGTTGCTCGACGCGATCGCATCTCGGCTGACCAAACGAACCGCGATCGCTCAACTTTACGCGAACGAACAGCGCCAAGCCGTCGAAGCCCTCCAACGTGGGGCCACTTTCGATCCACTCACGAGTCTGCCGAGTCGCGGCTTGCTCTGTCAGCAAATTCAGCGCTGCACTTCAGAACAAGCTCCGGTTAGCCTTGCTAAGTTTCAAAACAAGAACGGCGCAATTTTTAGAGAAGCACACAGCGCGATCGCCATCTTCTGTCTCAACATCCATCGATTTCGCTCGGTTAATGCCAGCTTTGGTTATGCAACTGGCGACGTTCTCCTCAAAATGGTGGCGCACCGTTTAGCGAAACTCACCGACTCTCATGGGCTGCTTGCTCGTCTTAACAGTGACGAATTTGGGATTGTGCTGACTCATAATCCTCAGGAAGCAGAAGTCACGGAGTTAGCTCAGCAAATTATCAATTCGATCGGGTCTCCCTTCAAAATTAACGGACAAGAAGTTTGCATTCAAATTAGCTTGGGGATCACGCTGACTCAAAACCTGGCTCAACATCCAGAACACCTCATCAGTCAAGCTGAAACCGCCCGTCATTGGTGCAAACAACATGGGCAGAGCTATTGCTTCTACACATCCAGCATGGATGAACTCGAAGTTGAGCGTCGCCTCATCGAGATGGATTTGACCAAAGCAATCGAGCGTGCCGAGTTTCAGGTGCATTACCAGCCCCAGGTCAATCTCAAAACGGGCGAAATTGTTGGGATGGAGTCGTTGCTGCGCTGGAAGCATCCTGGACGGGGTATGATTTCTCCTGCAACGTTCATTCCGATCGCTGAAGAACTAGGATTAATTATTCCATTAGGAGAATGGGTACTTAAAACGGCGTGTCAGCATGCCAAGATTTGGCAGCAATGGAACGCAGTACCCCTTAGGGTGTCGGTTAATCTCTCAATGCGACAGTTTCAGCAGGAAGGCTTTGTCGATCGCATTGCCGCCATTCTAGACGAAACAGGACTTGATCCTCATCTTCTAGTCCTGGAATTAACGGAAACTTGCCTGATGCAAGATGTTAAAGCGACTATCACTATCTTGTCAAAGCTAAAGAGCCTAGGCATTGAGATCTCGATTGATGACTTTGGCACCGGATATTCATCGCTGAATTATCTAAATTCTTTACCTATTGATACGCTGAAAATTGATCGATCATTTGTTCAACATTTAGCCACAAGTGAAGGAGCAAATGCGATCTCAACCGCTATTGTGGCCATGGCAAAAAGTTTAAGGATGAAAGTTGTCGCTGAGGGTGTTGAAACTGTTAAGCAACTGCTGGTGCTACAAGAAATGGGCTGCCAAGTCATGCAAGGCTATCTCTACAGTCCCGCCATTCCTATTGCTGAGGTCAAAGTACTGCTACAAGCCGATTGTCGCTTTCAGCTGATCAGCGCTTAAAATTTTGTAAGTGCAGAGGGATTACCTGCAATTCGCCGCCGCACTTCTGAGGAGACGCGCGATCGTTCTTGTATGAAAGCAATTTCTGAATACGTCGTTTGCACGGAGCGTTTCGACGCTCACCACGAAATTTGTCGAAAGGCTACATCAACGAAGTGTTTTATACACTGAAGCCGCAGCTATAGAGCTAGACCGCTGACACGATCCGGCTCAAATAGCTGCGGCTATCTGAATACAAGCACTTTTGCAAGAAGTTCGATGAATGCTGAAATTAGCGCTAGCCCATTGAAGCGATCGTATTAAATTCAGGACTGATTGCCTCGATCTCTTAAACCGTCGCGAACTCAGGCTTCTGCGTCAGGTCTGTAATCATCTGCCTCATCTGCTCAATCCCTTGCTGATGATGGTGACCGACTTCTTGCTGCTGAGAGAGCAAAGCCGTGATCGCATCAAGGGATTGATGAAGTCCTGTCACCAAATCTTGAATCGGTTGAAGTATCTCGTGGTAAAGCGAGACTTTGCCAATGACCTCGGCGGTGGACGCTCTTTGAGCTTGAAGTGTCTCCTCAAGCTGTCTCAAATCATGACGTTTCGCATTTTGCTCCTCAGCTTGCGTATTCATCTGCTCTTGCGCTTGCTGAACAGCACTGCGAATCTGGTCAATTTGAGCCTCGATGGTTTCTAGCTCTTCTGCTTGCTGTTGGCGCTGAACATCGATCTGCGCTAAAACCGGACTTAGATCAATGCTGCTATTGACCAGCGTTGGATCGGGTTTACCTGTTCTTCTAGCGATGACTGCTTTATGCTGACGTAAAATCGTCTCTTTCTCGATAAGACTACGGCGCTGCCCAACCAGCGTTTGATTGAGAAACTGATAGGCATCTTGCTCATCAGCCAACTCAGCCTCTAAGCTCATGCGATCGAACTCACTCACCTGCTGAATTGTTGCTCTGAGGGCTTCAAGTTCCTTTTCTTTGAGATCAAGTTCCTCTTCCTGTCCGTGAACAAACTGAGAAGACTGATCAAACTCTTTCTGTAACGTCTTAGCGATCGCTTGCAGGTCCTGCAAAGGCATAGTTTCTAGAGCATTGAGATCCACTTGGGTTGTCTCGTTGACTGTACCTCCTGCGGTTATTTGGCTGAGTTGCTGGTATAACTCGTTGGAGCACGCAATTTGCAAACTCACAAATTGCGCGTGCTCCTGTTTAGTGCTCAACACCAATTCTTGCGACTTCGCCTCAATTCGCGCCTGCTCTACTGCTTCCTGAGCTTGATGCCAAGCATGCCACTGCTGCTCTAATCTTTGCGACTGCTGCTCAGTTTCTTCCTGCCTTTGGTGCAAGGCTTGCTGGTGTTGCTCCAACATGTGCCAGTGGTGCGTCAGAATAGTTTGCTGCTGACCCAGAATCTCATAAAGCTGCTGAAGGTGAATGTTTATCTGCTCTGAAGAAGCACTTCCATCACAAATTTGCTCCAAAAGTTGATGAATGACCTGCGCTTTTCCGGCATCTAACACTGATGCTCCCAACAACTCTGCTCGTCGGTCTTCAAGCTGCTGCTTTTGCCCTTGCAGCTGATCCCACGCGCCCTGCATCTCTTGGCGTTGGCGCTCCATTTCTTCTTGCTGCGCCATTACTTCTTGGCGCGTTGTCTCAAACTCTTGACGCTGTTGCTCCAAGTGCTCAAAGTCCGACTCCATCTGCTGAAGTTGTTCTTGCCGGGATTCCATTTCCACTTCCCGACGGTTTAATTCTTGACTTTGATATGTCAATGACTGCTTCCACTGCTCAATCTCTTCTTCCTGTGTCTTAAACTTCTCTTGCAAGCGCGAGAAGTTCTGAAGAATGCTTACCAAGGGACGACTCGCTTCCTGGATGCGCTGCACTTGCTTGCTTCCAGTTAAATCAACCAGCAGCAATGTTCCAGAGCCATAGCGATTTGCCTCCTCCGTTTGGACTGACTCATCGCCAGAAACCGCAGACCAGTTTTGTTCCGTTCGTTGGCAAGCAAGTAGCTTCAACTCGCACTTGCCACCACCCATGATCCCGCCTTTTTTCTGGATGACTTCTGCTAGATACAGCACGCTGATAGTCCTCTTCCGTGTCTACGCTCAATCCTAGAGATGTAGTTTGCCCAAATTCTGTTCGATCCGCTCAAATGCTTTAAAGCATCTGCTGACGACATCATTCTGTACTGTCGATTAAGAAGCTGCACGTTGTAACTTAATTCAACGGCTTGCAAAGTACAATCGATGGGTTGGGCAAAGTCCTTCTCCTCAAAGTATGCCCAGGCTTGTTCTATTCCAATCGTCTCACTGAGTTTAGATAGATACACTGACCGATCACCCAGTTGAGATGGCGAGTTTTGGATTGTTACGATCGCTGTCCCCACCAAACCATCAGATGGGATTTGATCTTTAGCCCTAATTCTTCCCTTGTTCTTTAGTAATAATTTCTGAGGTATTCGGCAAACCTAAGTAAAGTTTGTCATTTTAATCAATTTAGTAGATACAATGTTTGGGCAATTAGCGTTCCTGCTGAATGTCCATTCCTAATTCTATTTCTAGGGAAAATCGATGTTGCGACCTTAGCGTTGCATCGTTTTTAGGTTGGCATGATGAACGGCTAAGGCCGATGTTGCAAAAAACGAATCGAGTCAGTTTGAAAAACAGAATTCCGTCAAGGGCAATGTCGTGTTGAGTGCAAATCTACGTTCTGGAAAATGGTTGAACTAAATGCAGGGACAGTTGAGTGAGATTGATATTCGTAGTATCCTCCAACTGATCGAACTCGGTCAGCGTACAGGCGAACTGTTTGTGCAGGGATATCCAACTTGCAGTTCTAGTTTCGGTGGACTGGTATCTCCAGACATTCGGCTGCCTCAGTCCATTCCTTCCTGGTTCATATTTTTTCTCAATGGGCAAATAGTTTATGCTGGTGAGACAGAAAGTGATCTGTCGCGCCTTAGAGACTATTTACGCCGTTATAAGGCAGAAACGACGCTTGATCGGGCGGTTGCTTCTGCGATCGCGCCGTTCAATACTCCTGAATACGGTTACCTGTGGTCCTTGCTAGAAGCGCATCTCCTCACTCCTGCCCAAGGACGCAGCATTCTTCAAAACATGGTTCATGAAACCTTGTTTGACCTGTTGAGCTTGCCCCAAGGATCATTCACGTTTGAATTAGGCACGCCGTTAACCCCTCAACTAACCACTTTAGAAATTGCGCCATTAGTCACAAACATCATCAAGCAAGTGCAGGAATGGAAACAGCTACAGCCTCATCTGCAGTCGCCGGATCAATGCCCAATCGTTGCTAATGCTGTTCTGCTGCGAGAAGCGCTGCCAGAAACCACCTTTCAGACTCTCGATCGCTATGCCGACGGGCAAATCTCTCTTCGCAAAATTGCACGTTACCTAAACCGCGATATTTTAACAGTCGCAAGGGCAATCTATCCCTATGTGCAACGAGGATGGTTGCAGCTAACGCACCCTTCATCTGAAGAATTTGGAGCAAACCGCCCTTCTCTCAGCGACTGGCGGACGACCCGAGTTCCCCGAGTTGTATGTATTGACGATGGAGCCACCGTTCGCAAAGCAGTCGAGTATATTCTCGATCAGCACGGATATGAAGTCAGTACCATTGATGATCCTCTAAAAGCGCTAAGTCTCGTGTTTCAACTCAAGCCCGATCTTATTTTGTGTGATATATCAATGCCTGAATTAGATGGATATGAACTCTGTGCTATGTTGCATCAGTCCACCGCATTTCGACAAACACCAATTGTCATGCTGACGGGCAAAGATGGCTTTATCGATCGGGTTAAAGCCCGCATGGTAGGTGCCGTCGATTATCTAACAAAACCGTTCGGGAAGAGTGAACTTTTGATGCTAGTAGAAAAATATGTTGGACAAGGGCAACCGGAACCCTTTAATCCACATGATCAATCCACTCATGATCTAGAAGAACTTAAATTAAATATCACCTAAAGTAAGACTGCCCAAAGTTCTTTTTTACAGATGTCAGATTCAGTGGGCATTCGAGGGTACGTTAAGATTACGACGTTTCGGTTTACTAGAGTCAATTTCTCCCGGCATCGGTTCAGCCAGCAAGCAGGTAAGGGGTTATGAGTACAGTTCTGGTCGTGGAAGACAGCGTCACGCAACGGGAAATGATTACGGATCTGCTGAAAGGCAGTGGATTAACAGTGACCGTCGCCGCTGATGGAGTTGAAGCGTTGGAACACATTCAAGGAAAGTGCCCTGATTTAGTGGTACTGGACATTGTGATGCCCCGCATGAACGGGTATGAGGTGTGTCGTCGACTGAAGGCAGACCCCAAAACTCAGGGAGTCCCTGTCGTAATGTGTTCCTCAAAAGGTGAAGAGTTCGATCGCTATTGGGGCATGAAGCAAGGCGCAGACGCCTATATTGCAAAACCCTTTCAGCCGACCGAGCTAGTCGGCACAGTAAAGCAGTTGTTGCGAGGTTAAAGACAGGTGTGATGGTCGGAAATCCAGATTTCTTAACGGGTAGAGGGCAAGATCAAGCACCCGAATTTCAGGAACTTGAAAGTCCAGAGGGAGAATTACATTTACGATTTTATACCTCTTCAGGAACTGAATTTGCGTTGCCTGCTACCGGAATTCGAGAGGTGCTTTCTCCATCTCCTGATCGCATTACCCCTGTGCCCAACGTTTCGCCTCTCCTACTCGGAACCTTAAATGTTCGTGGACGGGTCGTATGGGTGGCAGATTTAGGTCAATTTCTAGGCGATGCTGTTCCGTTGAACACGGACAAGCCTGAGATTTCTGTCATCGCGATCGAAGACCAAGATATTATGCTCGGTTTAGCTGTCGATCGCATTGTTGGCATGGAATGGCTCGATGTTGAGAATGTACAACTACCAACCGCAGTACCGGATAGCGTCTCACCCTTTCTTCGAGGGGAATGGGTGATGAATGAGGCAAACAAACAATTTTTGCGGTTGCTCGATCAAGTTGCTATTTTGCGCTCGGCGCGGTGGGCAGCATGAAAATCGCTCTAAAATCAAAAACTCTTTGTAGAATCAAGCTTAATCATCGCTTTCTCCAGAAACCTGGGAATGCTGTCTTAAGGATAATTGCGTTCAAGTCTGTGGATCTCCATTCTACTTGAGGTCAAATATTTCCAGCTCTTTGGAGAATTGATTTTTCGACAGACGCAGCGCTCACTGATTCTTATCAGATGTATCATTCTCACTTTACACTCACTGCTCATTTTTTCAAAATTGCTCTGTAATTTATTAAATCTTTGTAGCCGAGCTTTTAGCACAACGGCGTACATGCAGGAGGAGGCACATGGCACGAGAGACTGAATTTGCCCAAGAGTATCAGCAGGCAGAACGCGCCTATATGCAGGGCAAGTATCAAGAGGCTGCTCAACTCGTCGATCGCTTGGTCAACGACCATCCACAAGAACCAAGCGCGCGGCTATTGTGCGGGCATATCTACTGCTATGGTCTTCAGCAATATAAGGTGGCACAGGAGCAGTACCAGTCTGTGTTAGCTCTGACGTCCGATCCGGAGTTTGTAGACTATGCCAACAGTGGTTTAGCCTATGCGGGTCAATTCACCGATGATCTATCCAATGACTTTGATTTGTCCGATAACTTCAATACCAATCTGGAAACAGATCATGATGCATTCGATCACCTTGCAACTGCGTCAGACAACGCTTTCTCAAAGGCTAGTTCTCTAAACGAGAATTTTGTATTGGACGACCTCCCGTTTGAGTCGGAGGAGTCTGCTCTGTTTAGCGAATCTCCTTTTGCCGATCCATTTTCCCATCACAATGAAAAGACGCCAACAGAATCTGAAGCAATAGATGATCCGTTCGCCCTAAATTCCTCTGCTCAGAGCTCTGAGGCAAGCGTAACTCACGGGAAGGCGGACCAGTTCTCGTTTGATGGGGATTCGATTCACGCCGCTCACAATAGCAACGGCGCTGCAACGGTCTTAGAAGAGTTTGATAGTATTTTTGCAGTTGAGGAAGAAGACGATCGCGCTGACTTTCAATCTTTTACACCGCAAGCCGACGCATTTAACCATTCTCAATCGCCTGAAGCTCCTTCCTCCAACGGCATGAATTTCAACCCGCGAACGATGGGTGAAGACACTCTGTTTATGGGAGGTCCTGACTTCTATGATGAACCTAACGGCTCTGAATCTGACGCATCTGTTGAGCAGAATCACCTCGACGCGCTTTACAGCAATTCAGGTAGTAGAAATGGTGGCAGTTCTGCACCGCATCTAGATCAAAATCAAGGCAACGCAGACTTCCTTGATGATTTTGACGATTTTGATGACATACGCAACCTGTCCGACTTTGACTTATCTGAAGATTCTGCTGGCTTTACGAGTCCCTCTATTAGCAGTGGGTTTGGGTTTTCTAGCAGCATTGCTACCTCTCCCGAGGGAGCAAATATTAATTTTGGAGAAGATGAGCGTTCTTCCACAATTCGAGAAGATGAACTTTTTAATATTGCAGGGACTAGCGAACAGATTCCGAGCTTTACTCAATTGGAAACCCAGACGAGTGAACCCACTCCTACAGTTGAACAAGGCTGGTTAGCTCCGTTAGAAAATGCTTCGTTTGCCTCTAAGCAAATGATTACTGCTCTGGCATCCGGGATAGTTTCAGCCGTTGCTGTTGCAGCCGTTAGTTTTGTTTCGGCAAATTCTGCCACTCAGCAGAATAATACGGCGGTGGTTTCACAGCTCCGAACCACTGGAATTTTGATGGCACTGGCAGGGGGAGTGTGTGCAGGCGGCACTGCCTTAGCGGTTGGACAGATAACGGCTAGGCAAATGAAGCGATCGACGCATGATCTTAAGAGTCAGTTTGAATCGGTCTGCCAAGGAAACTTTAATGCTCGTGCAACAGTTTACTCAGAAGATGAATTGGGCGGGCTAGCAACTGAGTTTAACCAGATGGCGCGGGTCATTTTAACCACGACCAGTGAAGCCCAGCGCAAGGCAGAGGAACAAGAGCAAGCCAAAGAAGACTTGCAGCGTCAAGTCATTCGCTTGCTAGATGATGTAGAAGGCGCTGCACGAGGTGATTTGACGGTTCAAGCGGAAGTTACTGCCGATGTTTTAGGTGCAGTAGCAGATTCGTTTAATTTAACCATCCAGAACCTCCGTGAAATTGTGCAACAGGTGAAGCAAGCTGCTCGTCAAGTCAGCAAGAGTTCGACGGAGAATGAAACATTTGCTCGTAGTTTGTCTTCTGATGCGTTGAGACAAGCGGAAGAACTGGCGGTGACTCTAAATTCTGTTCAAGTGATGACAGACTCTATTCAACGGGTGGCGGAAAGCGCTCGTGAGGCAGAAGAAGTTGCTCGAACCGCTTCCTCAACTGCTCTTAAGGGGGGTGAAGCTGTAGAACGCACTGTAGCGGGTATTTTAGAAATCCGTGAAACGGTAGCTGAAACGACTCGAAAGGTGAAGCGTCTAGCGGAGTCCTCTCAAGAGATTTCTAAAATTGTGGCATTAATCTCGCAAATTGCTTCCCGAACCAATCTCTTGGCGCTCAATGCCAGTATCGAAGCAGCACGAGCTGGAGAAGCGGGACGAGGCTTTGCGATCGTCGCCGATGAAGTGCGTCAACTGGCTGACCGCGCCGCTAAGGCCTCCAAAGAAATCGAACAGATTGTGTTGCAGATTCAGGGAGAAACCGGGTCGGTGATGACGGCGATGGAAGAAGGAACCCAACAGGTGATTGAGGGAACTCGACTGGCAGAACAAGCCAAGCGATCGCTAGAAGATATTATTCAAGTTTCTAGTGTGATTGATACGCTTGTCCGCTCTATCACTGCTGATACGGTAGAACAGACGGAAACGTCACGAGCCGTGTCTCAGGTGATGCAATCGGTAGAACTAACTGCTCAAGAAACATCTCAGGAAGCACAGCGGGTGTCGGGGTCGTTACAAGGCCTTGTTGGGGTTGCCCGCGACCTGCTGACCTCAGTCGAGCGGTTCCGCGTTGAGACAATCGAGCGAAAACAATCCTAGATTAAGAAGAATTTGTGCATTCATCTAGGATTCGTCGGCTACAGTAAAGCCAACAACTTAGAATTTGATTGCTTCGCAGAGCATCGAGTCTAAGCAATATGATGATCTATCCCAGCGATCGCACTTATAGGAAAGGTCATCCATCTTCTGAAACCTTTGCTCCATCGTAGTACGGAGACGGTTCGACGGAGATCACTCAATCTAACGAAAGGGACATTGCAATGCAGCCGGAACAACAGCAGCGAATCATGGGCTACTTTATTGAGGAGGCAAAAGACCACCTCAATACCCTTGAGCAGGGTTTGTTGAATCTGCAAAGCACCATTGACGATCCAGAAATGGTGAATGAGGTGTTTCGAGCAGCCCACTCTGTGAAAGGCGGCGCGGCTATGTTGGGGTTAAGCAGCATCCAAAAGACTGCCCATCGCCTCGAAGACTATTTCAAAATCTTAAAGGAAACGCCTGGAATCAAGCCTGATCAAAAGCTAGAAACTCTTTTGTTACAGGTTTTTGACACGTTGCAAGCGTTGTTAGAGCAATTGCCAACGCCAACCGGATTGACAGATGAAGCCGCAGATGAGGCAATGACAGCGGCTCAGCCTGTCTTTGAAGAACTTAGCCAATACTTTACGTTGCTAGAACGTCAGGCGGCAACGTTAGAGCCGTCACTACCCAGTATTGACCGAGGAACTATCATCCAGGCTGAGACACAGTTGGAAGATCAGGCGTTGATGCTGATTTTTCAAACTGATGTTCCGACCCAATTACGGGAGATGTTGCAATTATTTCGGCAGGCAGAAATGCTGTCCGATGGGCGCGATCGCTTACAAGATTTCTGCCAGGGTTTAAGGGATCTAGGCGAAGCGTTTGGCTTAACGCAGTGGATCAATTTGCTAGAAGTGACCCGACTCGCGATCGCGCACTCTGAAAATTCTTGTCGATCTCTAGCGCCTATTGTTTTGAAGGACATTAAGCAAGCGCAGGATTTAGTACTGCTGGGACGGGCACAGGAGATTGCTCCTAGCAGTGAATTACAAGCGTTAGTTCCAACTCAAACCGAATCCTCAGTAGATTCAGATCTGGCGAGTTTCTTCGCCATAGCGGATGGTCTAGAAGCGACGCCCGAACTCGATTTCAGCGACTTCGATTTGGCGGAGGCTGACTCCTTTACGCTGGACCTTAGCGAGTTTGATGTGGCCGCAACGACGCCTGCTGATGCAGAAGCAGAATCGGCTGATCTAAGTTTTGATAGTCTGTTTGACCTATCCGATTTTGCTTCCGTTAGTACTGATGAAGTGAGTGAAACACTGCGCGATTCTTCAGGGTTTGGTGAAACCAATCGCAATGGGCCAGAAATGGGTATGGCCGAGTTGAACAGTTTGGCTGACCTTTTTGAAGGAGAAGTTCCAGATCTAGGCTCAACTTGGCAGAAGGAAGAAGTGATTGGCGCTGCTCCTGCTAACTCTCAGCCTGGTCGCTCTAATGGAGTCGATGAGAACACAAACGACTTTTCAGATCTATTATTTAATACACCTGTCGCTAACGAAGCTACATCGTCAGACTCAGATGACGATTTAAGTAGTTTGTTTGGAGACGCTTTACTAGAAGCCTTTGATGCTTCCAACGCGACAAGCGATAGTTTTGAACTGTCTGTGCCGCCGTCCGAGATACTGGCTACAGGTGAAGATCTATCAGTAGATATCAGTGCCTTAAGTGACAGTATTTCGGCAGATTTAGCAACGTCTGATGCAGTAGAGCTTGATCCCAATAGCCTAGATGTGGAATTTGCTCAACTTGAGACAGAGGAGACGTCTGATTCGCTCACCAATCTCGGTGAATTATTTGCAGGGTTAGACGAGAGTGATTTAACTTTCGATGCCGTTAATAGTTTGCAAAATAATTCTTTCTCAAGCGAATCTCTTCTTAATGAGCTTGACCTGAGTGGCTTATTTGAAGCATCACCCGTCAATGTTGATGTTGAAGCTTCACTTGATGCGTTTAACAGTTTGGAAGAAAATCTCACTCCTTTTGAGAACTCAGAGGTTGACTCCGTTTTTGGGGGGAGTAATTCAATCGATGAGTTGATGGAGCCTGAGATCGTAGACCCTCTCCCTGAGGACAGTTCTATAGATGTCTCGAATTTGAGCGATCCGTGGAACGATACTCAATTGAGTTCTCTTTTCGATTTGGAAAATTTGGAGTTAAATGTTCCTCTTGAAAACGCAGATGCTCAAAATGCCAATGGTTTAGATGGACTAATTTTAGATGAACTAAATGTTGACCTAGAAGTGGCTCCTACAGTTGAAACAGAGACAGGACAACTTGATCCGCTAGATCTTCTAAATCTTGACTTAGAAAATGATTCTCTGCTACTCGAGTCTGCATTCACAGAAGAACAAGTAGAACGTGAGTCAGATAATTTATCAAAATTCTCACTAAGCTTAGACGAGCTCAGCTCAATAGATGACTTACTGAGCGCAGAATCTAACTTACAGCTTGATGAATTAGTGGAGTTGCCCAACGAACAATCTTTGGATGTTCATCCTGACGCTGAAACAGATTTCACACTAGACTTGGAGGGTTTGGGTAATCATCTTCTAGATTCAGAAACACTCGATTCAAATAGTCTGGACGAGTTACTGGATCAAGCGAATACAGAGGCGTCTTCGCTAGTGGAACTCGATTTAGAAGAAGGGCTAAACGATGATTTTTCAGAAACTGATAGCTTAGATAATTTAAATGGCTTGTTAGATGAAACCGTTACGCTGAATTCTTCACCAGAGCCAGATTCACTAGAAATAGAGTTTTCTCTATCAGAATTAGATGGACTATTTGAAACTGAAAATTCGCTTAATGATGAGTTTGATAGCACTTCTAGCTTGGCGGAGCAACTAGGCGGACTACTTGATGATTTTGGGACAGTAGAGCCAGAAGCTAACAATTCACATTCGCTGGTTGCCGAAACAGTTGAGCTAGAGACAGTTGAGCTAGATATAGAAGCTCCGTCTGATTTATTCGATGCTGTAGAAATAGAATCTCTGGAAATAGATGTAGAAGAGCCATCTGCTAACCCTGACAGTTTATTGAGTTCAGAATCAACCGAAATTGATGAGCTATTCAGTCGAGATGAGTCATTGCTTTCAGAACAGATAGCTTCGTCAGAGGAGACTTCTAGCATTGAGCTTTCTTTGGATGATGACTTCTTAAGCAGCTTAATGGCTGATGTTTCCGAAAGTTCTGAAAAGATTTTTGGAGATGCTTCCCCCAAGCTAGAAGACCTAGACTTCTCTCTGAGCGAAACGTTGGAAGAAGTGGCGTTCCCTTCAGATACTCAAAATGAACTGTTGCCTAAGTCTGACCTGAATAATCTGGATGGGGTGGCTTATTCAATAGACGACTCTATTGTGAACTTAGAGTTTGAGGGCCTAAATCTGGAAGAGCCATCCTTAGGTTTAGCAAGTGGTGATTTAGATTTTGATGGTCTGAATCTGAGTACAGATGAGACGGCTTATTCAATAGACGACTCTATTGTGAACTTAGAGTTTGAGGGCCTAAATCTGGAAGAGCCATCCTTAGGTTTAGCAAGTGGTGATTTAGATTTTGATGGTCTGAATCTGAGTACAGATTTAAAGATTGATGATGTAGACTCTGAACTTTTGGAGCTGAGCTTAGACGATTTGGAGTTATCTACAGAAACCCCTGATCATCTTGAAGACCTAGAGAGCTTGCTCAGTGATGCTCCTAGTGATGCTGTTGAGCAGGAGTTCGATTCACTTCCAGAGGCTGAAATTGCAGAGGCAGCGACTACTTCTTTAGATAACATAATTCCACAGCAGGAGCTATCAGCGTCAGCTTCAGATCAAGTGGAACTTGATGATCTAGATGATTTAAATATAGATAGTCTGCTGGATGAAGATAGTTTGTTAGATGAAGGCTTGTTCGAGAACTCGGGTTCGCCAACAACGGACGATTTAGATAATCTCGATCAGTTACTAGAGGCGACCGACTCCTTCGATAACCTTGATGTACTCCTGAACGACGACCTTGCAGCATCTAACCTGGCAGCCGAGGACGACTTTGACGACTTTGCGGATCTGGAGTTGCTTCTGTCTGATGCACCTGATGCGTCAGTAACTTCACAAACCTCCATCGAGTCTTCTGAGGTAGATACAGAGTTTGATGATTTAGAGAAGATGTTGGAGGACACCAACAACACGATGGGCGGTTCTCCAGCCGTCAAAGGTCGAACTGTCGCTTCATCAGGACGCCGTGCGCCTCGTCCTACTAAAGGACTAAGCGAACAAACGATGCGAGTTCCGGTTAAACACCTCGATAACCTGAGCAACCTTGTTGGGGAACTCGTTGTCAATCGCAATAGCTTAGAGCAAGACCAAGAACGCCTGAGGCAATCGCTGGATAACCTCCTGTATCAGGTGCAGCAGCTAAGTGATGTTGGTCAACGAATGCAAGATTTGTATGAGCGATCGCTGCTCGAAAGCTCTTTGTTAGCCAGTCGTCAACATCATCGCGTGCCGTTTGGATCGCCTGAGCGTCATAGTAATGACACAAGCCCTACTGGGGTAGAGTACGATCCTCTAGAAATGGATCGCTTTACGGGCTTTCACTCTCTGTCTCAAGAGATGATTGAACTAATTGTGAGAGTCCGGGAATCGGCGTCTGACATTGAGTTCATCGTCGATGAAACCGATCAAGTGACTCGTATGTTCCGGCAAGTCACAACCCAGCTTCAGGAAGGATTGACCCGCTCTCGAATGGTTCCTTTTGCGCAAGCGGCGGATCGGTTGCCTCGTGCTGTGCGTGATATTGCGATGAAGTGCGGTAGACAAGCAGAATTGGTTATTGACGGACGAGATACGCTAATTGACAAGATGATTTTGGAGCATCTCTACGATCCTCTGACCCATCTGGTAAACAACGCCATTACTCATGGAATCGAATCCCCGGAAGTGCGACAACGGGCAGGAAAAGCTCCAACGGGACAGATTACGATTCGTGCTTTTCACCAAGGTAACCAAACGGTACTTTCGGTTTCTGACGACGGGGCTGGAATCGATATTGAACGGGTGAAAATAAAAGCGATCGAGAAGGGCTTAATCACCTCGGCAGAAGCTCAAACTTTGTCTCGATTAGACATCTACGATTTGCTTTTCCATCCTGGCTTTAGCACGAAAGACCAGGCGGATGACTTCTCAGGGCGCGGAGTCGGTATGGATGTTGTGCGAACCAGCTTAAGCGAGATTCGCGGCGCAATTAATACAGATTCTGTGCAGGGTAAGGGAACGACATTCACGATTCGGTTGCCGTTGACGCTGAGTATCTCTAAGGCACTCTGCTGCATCAGCGATCGCGCGCGGATTGCCTTCCCAATGGACGGTGTTGAAGACATGCTGGATGTGCCTAAAGAGCGTCTTCAAACCAATGCTGAAGGGCAACATTTTATTTCATGGCGGGATGTGGTGCTGCCCGTGCGTCCACTCAGCGAGCTTCTCGCTTACAGCCGTCATCTCAGCCGAGGCACGGTCTATGGCGGGAGTCAAGACGATGATATGGTCTCGATCGTGATTTTACGAAGCGCAGGCAACTACTTAGCCCTCCAAGTGGATCAGGTGCTGGGCGAACAGGAAATTGTGATCAAGCAACTTGAAGGTCCTGTGCCAAAGCCAGTGGGAGTAGCGGGTGCAACCGTTCTGGGAGACGGTCGGATTATGCCGATCGCGGATGTGTTGGAACTGATTGATCTCTCTCTCGGTCGTATCCGTCGGGATGTCGGCAGTATGTGGGATCAAGGTGCAGCCCAAGGTGTGACTGAAACGATTACTACTAAGACGGAGCCAATGGTTCTGATTGTGGATGACTCGATTACAGTGCGCGAATTGCTTTCAATGACGTTTAACAAGGTTGGATATCGAGTAGAGCAAGCTCGCGATGGTCAGGAAGCTTGGGAGAAGCTACGGTCAGGATTGCCGTGTGATATTGTGTTCTGCGACATCGAAATGCCAAGAATGGATGGATTAGAATTCCTTTCGAGAATTCAGAAAGACCCCAACTTGAGCAACTTACCGATCGCGATGTTGACCTCACGCGGGGCGGATCGTCACCGTCAAATGGCGGCATCATTGGGAGCCAGTGGATATTTTACTAAGCCTTACTTAGAGGAGGCTCTGCTGGATGCGGCTCAACGAATGCTGAAAGGTGAAGTCTTGCTTGCTAGTCGCGATTAATTAATCTTGGTGAACTTTGGGAGGGGATAGTTTAGTGACGATCCCCTTTTTTGTGTGACAAAGTTCCAACTTTGGAATCGTCTACTATCAATGAAACAGACTCGCTACAAGGGTTGTGGGGGCATGACGGTGCCGTGCCCCCACGGGGATCTGTCGCACTATGTAGATAAAATTGATAGAACTACCAAGTCACGCGATCGCGCAATTTTGTCAAAAGTTTTGCACCGACACCCGGAATTCTCTCTAGCTCCTCTAAGGAGGAAAAAGGTTGCTGCCCACGCGTCGCAATAATTTGCTTTGCCCTACCGGCTCCGACACCGGGCAGAGCTTCTAGTTCCTCTTGCGTGGCAGTGTTGAGATTCACCTTCTGTTGAATTGGATCGGACGCTTTGATCTTCTCAAATTTTCTTGGGACGACCACCTGAGGACAGGCTTTCTGCTGAGCGCTCACTTTTCGCGCAATGGCAGGAGGAAGTCCTAACGTAGCCGTCTTATACAGCCGCTCAAATTCTCGCTGAAAATGGGCAGCGACGGTCGGATTATGAATCACCAGTAAGGTTTCATCATTGCCTCGGTTCGCGGCATCTGTCCAATTGTGAGAGCCAGTAACGACCGTCTGCCCATCTACAATGCCGAACTTGTGATGCAATAAATCTCCCGGTGGCAACTTGGGTATACCCACCGTTTTGATCGGAGATTGCCAAGGATGATTGTTTGCCTCAGTCTTGCAGCGCTCGGGAAGGGCAACCCCTAACATGTCGAGTCCTTCACTGTAAGAGCGGTACATAAAACTTGGGTCGATCAAAGCTCGGATTTGAACACCTTGAGTGTGAAGTGGCTCTAGAGAATCGACCAACGCTTGATCGGAGAACACGAATAATGCCAATTCGATCGAGCGTTTTGCTTGACCTAAGGTTTGGCTGATTAGTCCGTTTGTGGTTTGCTGCCAAGAAATTTTAGAGGAAGACGGCGAGAACTGAACCTCGATCGCTGTCTTTCCAACGTTGACTGTTTGCGGGGCGCGATAAGGCTTTTTCGCTCCAAACAGGCTGTCTTTCTGCCCACCAGCGCCGTCGCCCCACATGTAGGCGAATTCTTGTAGAAAGAGCTTTGCAAGATCTGAACTTTCAATTTTGAGGAAGTTGTTCGCATTGCCTCGGCTGACAGCATGCCCGAAATCTCCGTGAACGTCCGATGTCGTCCAATTGGCAGACGTGACAATTACCGTGTGTCCATCAATCACCATAAATTTGTGGTGCATCAGGTTGCTACCGCGAGTTCCGCCCTCTGTGTCATCAATGCGCGGAATCTTGGCATTATCGAGGACGACGAGCGCATCATTATTGTTGATTTCTTCCGCACTGAGTTGCCCATCGCCATTACGATCGATTAGCTTTTGCGATTCGGTGTAACGACTTTTTTCTCGCTCTGGCAATTTTGCAACTTCTTCAGCCGTGAAAGTACTAAAGGGTCGCGAGTAAGTATTTTCTAGAATGACCTGAATTTGAACACCATTTGCGGCGCGATCGCGCAGTGCCCTCGCCACTTTAGGTAAACGAAACTCCTGTACCGCCACATGAATGCTGGACTTAGCCGAGCTAATAGCGTCTACGAGGATCTGCTCCAGATCATCTCCTGATCGCGTCTGCTGGCGATAGGGTTCTTGATACTTAGAAGCCGGCTCGTGATTGGTATAAACCTGAATTAAGGGATCTTGCGGTAGCGCTGTTGCCATTACCGTCTGCGGCAGTATCGTCTGTGGTTGGACAGACTGACAGGCAGATAGCCCCAACACAATCAAGGCACTGCAAAGCTTAAACTGAAGAGAGCGATTTAAGTTGACCACAAGCCAGATTCCAAGATATTAGGTTGACCGCTACGCTGGAGAGAATTTGTGCGGAATGAATATCCGTAGGATACCCCAGTCGTTGTTTAAACCACTCCGTTATCTCCCTCAACGCCCATGCAGATCTACTTAGACTACAGTGCCACAACGCCAACGCGACCCGAAGCGATCGCGCTGATGCAAGACGTACTCACGCAACAGTGGGGCAACCCGTCGAGCATTCACATCTGGGGACAACGGGCGGCTACTTTAGTTGAGCGATCGCGAGTTCAGGTGGCACGGTTGATTAATGCTCCGCCCGAAGCGATCGTGTTCACGTCGGGGGGAACAGAATCCGATAATTTGGCGATCATGGGCGTTGCTCAGCAGTACAGCAGCCCGCAGCACATCATTACTTCAAGCGTCGAGCATTCCGCGATCGAGCAACCGCTGCGGATGCTAGAGCAATGGGGTTGGGCGGTTACACGGCTTCCGGTCGATTCAGTGGGGCGAGTCAACCCTCAAGATCTCAAAGCCGCATTGAGACCAAACACAGTGTTAGTGTCGATCGTGTATGGGCAGAGCGAAGTCGGAACGGTTCAACCGATCGCGGAACTTTGGCAAATTACACAATCCTTTAAAGCATCACAGACGTTTGGAGCGTCGCAGCGCATTTTATTTCACACCGATGCCGTTCAGGTCGCTGGGCGATTGCCGCTAGATATGCAGCAGCTTCCTGTTGATTTGCTTTCGCTGTCGAGTCATAAAATCTATGGACCTCAGGGTGCAGGAGCGTTATACATTCGTCCAGGAGTGAAGTTGGTGCCGTTGCTGCGTGGAGGCGGACAAGAAGGCAAAGTGAGATCGGGGACTCAAGCTGTTCCAGTAATCGCTGGATTTGGCATCGCCGCAGAGTTGATTGCGGCAGAAATGGCAACAGAGATACCGCGATTAACGCGACTGCGCGATCGCTTATTCAACCATTTCTCTGATTTACCAGAATTGATGCCTACTGGCGATCGAATCCATCGGCTGCCCCACCATGTCAGCTTTTGCTTACCCAATGCCGACGGAGAGCAACTCAACGGGAAGGTCTTGGTGCGGCAGATGAATTTAGCGGGAATTGGCATCAGTGCCGGGGCCGCTTGCAGTAGTGGAACCCTGCTACCAAGCCCGATCTTGCGAGCGATGGGCTATCGCGATCGCGTCGCTAAAGCTGGAATTCGCCTGACGCTAGGACGAGACACCACCGAAGCAGACATCGATTGGACGGCGATTGTGCTCAAGCAAATTTTGGAGCGAGTGACGCCGCAACCGCAACTGAGTCAAGTTTGATGCTTAAGCTAAGGCAAGGCTCCAGCTCGTTCGAGACCGAGCGACCCAAGAAAGCGATCGCCGTCAAAATAATCCTCAATCATCTGACAGATGCACTGAAACTTAATCGGCTCGTGCAGTCGGACTTGACCGAAGGCGCGATCAACAATCTCTACCGTGCTAAGGGTGTCTAAATCCACCGATAGAATCGGGATTTCAAGATCCTCGGCGCGGCTGAGGATTTCTTTAGTAGGAGGAATGTGTCCGGTTAGAATCAGACACTGAGTTGAGGTTTCCAGTGCCGCGAGTTGGAGATCAGTGCGATCGCCGCCTGTGACAACTGCCATATTGCGCCGCGCCCGGAAATACTTGAGGGCAGAATTGACGTTCATCGCGCCAATAGTTAAGCTCTCGACCATCAGATCTAAGCGATCGGGGCGACAGAGAACCTCTGCTTTAAGTTGGTGAACTAACTCTGAAACGCTCACACTCCGTAGCAAATCGCTGCTTGGCAGCACCCCAAATACAGATATGCCTCTTTTTTCTAAGAATGGAACCATTGAAGCGTTTACAGTTTCGCGTTGATTGTTAGGAACATCATTGATTAACACTCCTAACAGCCGATCTCCCAACTTCTCTCTGGCATTTAGCAATCCATCAAGGAGCAGCATCGACTGAAATCGTGCTACTAGAAGGACAGAAGCTTGAATCGTGTCAGCGACCTCTAGCAGAGATAGATTAAATAATTTTCCTTCGTCAAGCGTTCCAGGTCCCTCTAAAAGAACCAAATCTCCGCTCTGACGTTGCGCTTGCTCCGCAAGTTGCTGGCGATAGTCGGTCTGATCCTGCAAGCTCAGGCGATTCTTAACGGCTTCAGAATCTAGCATTAAGATAGATGGCTGCAAGCGATTCTCAGGAAGATTGAGCGTTTGGGCAACAAATTGAAGGTCACCATCGCTGTCTGCCATTTGAGTTTGACCCCAGCCACCGCTTAACGGCTTTCCATAGGCAATGTCTAGCCCTTTTGCCTTGAGTTGATGGGCAATTCCCAAGGTGATCGCCGACTTGCCACTGTAGGCCTCGAGAGATCCGATGAGCAAATACTTTGCGGATTTTGGCACGCTCCTCTCCCCGGTTAACGCTTGTTTAAGAGACTATTACGAGACTTAGAGAAACCCTTACATTACTCCTGTCAGGACTTTATTTGCAAGTTGTGCTTCTAAGTCAGAAGAATCAAATTTTAATCTTCCTAATTGTAAGGGGAGAAGAATTTTATTGCTGTAAAAAAGAGGGACGGTCAACGCCCCTCTGTCACGAACCACACGATGAAACTGCTCTAACGCGGCTTAATCTTCCAGGCGAAGCAACTTACGGTAAAAAGCTTGTGAGAAATCTGCTAAGCGATTGCGTTTGAAGTTGGTAATCACCTCGATTAAGAAATCAACAAATTCAAAATTTGCCATCATGACCTCGTAGCTTAGTTCCGCATTGCCATCAAACTGAATGCGGCAACGGCACAGGTCAGCAGGCAGCATCGAAATATTCCAGGTGGCAATGAACGGAATGCTTTCGGCTCCTTCAATTTTGCGCTGCCCTTCCAACGCTCCTTTCTGATATAAGCTGATGGCAAACGGTAAGAGTTGCTTTTTGCCAGCTTGGGGGTAGTAAGGTACGTAAACCCCGACTTGCTGAGTGGGAGCGGGCTGAAGTTTCTCGATGGACATGCTGAACTTCCTACTGGGTCAATCAAAGGATGTAAAGGTTAACGGCTTCCATCACGTTGCAAGTTCATCATGAACTCGATCAATGGAATGCAATTGAGACACTTAAACTAGACACTTAAACTATCAATGTCTGGCTCAGTGTGCCCATCGCCACTGGTTAAAGTTCACTTTTCCAATTGATTTTTAGATTTTCCCTCAAGAGGTGACACTGCTGAACTTTAGGACTGTTGAAGATACTGATTGAAGCGGGTTTGAAGTTGCTCGATCGCGAGGTCTTGGCTCCAATACTCAGTCAGCGCATGACCAAACGCCCACGCTTGTCGATCGGGCGGGGCAGAATTTTCAATGAGCAAGCTCCAAAGGGCTAACAGATCGAAACTAGGAGGTGTCGATCGATCGGCGGTCAGAAGATTGTATAAGTCGTATGCCATTTGCAATTTGCCAATCACAATGGGCAACTGCTCAACCGGAATGTTTCTCTCCAGCAGCAGCGCCAAGGCTGGAGAGCCGGTGGTTAGGGTTGAAAGAAACCGCAGAATTGGGCTTTTGAGAAAGGCGGTGAGTCCTTGAGTGGTTGCCATCTGAAAAGTGTAGCGATCGATAATTCTGGCAGCCGCCATTGTTCTAGCGTCTATGTTTTTGAGAAAGCGAGCGAGGCGGAGTTGTTTGGCAGGCGCGATCGCGTCTAGGATGGCGATCGACAAGTCCTCTAGTCCCCAAGCCGTTCGGGTGTCCGATCCAGTCACAATCGGCAGGACCAAAGCGCAAGACTGTCCCAAAACATCAGCACGATACATTACCGCCTCGCGAATCGAAACTTCTTTAGGACGTTCGCCCGTCTGCCAGTTGTATGGAGGAGTCCATTCCCAAATCGGGCGCAACCGATCGACTTGAGTCACCACACCTAACATCGGCAAATCTGGCCTGTCAGATTTTAGATCTTTGAGAAAGTCTAGATCCATTTGTAAAGCTGGATCGAGGGCTGGAGTTGCCAGCAAAACAAGATCAGTTTGAGCGGCGTGATCTAGAACCTGATCTCGGAGTTCCGCCCGTTCGACCTGCTCATACCCAGGCGTGTCCCAAAGCGTTAGCGTTTCTCCAGTCTGGGTATCCCATTGATACGCTTGGATTTGATCGGTCGAGGGCAGCGCATCCACTTGAGCATTTGCCTTGACAAATAATGTATTGATCAAGCTGCTTTTCCCGGCTCCGGTGCGACCAACCAGCATTAAATTGACGGGCTGTTGAGCAACGGTTTCGGGCGGCGATGCTTGATTGATGATGTTTCGTAGCGTCTGAGTTTCGGCTTTCGGTACGGCGGGTTGGGCAACGAGGAGATCAGATTTTGGTGCGTTGCTACCGCTATAGAGCGCGATCGCTTGTCTGGCCAAATTTCGCAGTGCCGCTTCTCGTAAGAGTTGATTTAGGTTTCCGAGCAATTCTTGAGTGGCACGATTGTTGGTTTTTTGAGTGGCAGTTCGAGCGATCGCCACGGCTGGGTTCAGAACCCACTGCGCCCAACTCCACGCCTTGAGAAGCCGACGCGCGGACGGTTCTAGCTTCTGATAAACCTCGTAGGCTTGGTAGGCTTGCCCAATCGTAACTTGATTGAGAACGGGCGACAGTCGCCCCATCCATTGGTCTAAATCGTCTACCGTGCCTCGCAGCAGCGCATAGGCTTGCGGAATATAGATGTTGAGCAACGGCTTTTGGGTTTGCGGATAGTAGACCCGTGCGATCGCTTGAATCACACTCTGACATCGTTGCCAAAAGATGTTCCAGTCCTCCCATAAGGGCGGATCGGTGCGCGACGCTTCTAGAATCGCTTGAATTTCGGCTTCTGCTTTTTCACCTAATCCACCTGCTGTTGCAGGCGTTAAGGATTCAGCAGATTCTTCAGAAAGCTCAGCGACGACGGCTTCGACTTGCTGCAAGGCAGGCTGTGTCCATTTCACAAGCAGCCACCGCCACCCTACAAACAGCAGTCCGACGATTGCCCAAATCCAGCTAATGCCCCACTCGTGAATCTGCAATCCAGCCGCGATCAGGAGAAAACCGACGACGAGTGCGATCGGAAGTCCTAAAACTGCCCACTGCCAACGCTGCAATCGCACCATAATACTTTCCTTGGTTTCGACCTCTTTATGGTAGAAAATTCGTCCGCGTCTTTTGCCCTTCGTAATGAAACGAAGAGTGATGGGCAAATTGGGACTAGGGCGGGAATTCTGAAAAGCAGCATCCACTCTGAGGGTTCAGGAGCTAGAGGTTTGAGAATCAGAGGCAAGAGAATCGTGGATGATTTTTGATGAGGGTCTAAACATGCGATCGTTCTTAAAGCTAATTGGGTTTGGGCTACTGTTACTCGGATTTTATTTCTTGGGTCAGAACGTCATCGTTGCGACCCGAGGCTCTGTCTACTGGTGGCGAGAGATCCCAGCCGCAGGGTCAGTTCTCGCTATTATGGGCGGAGTATTCACGCTACTATTTGCGCGATCAAGCGTTAAAGAATTGGGTTGGCTTCTAATTGGGGTAGGAATGATTTTGGCGTTTTTGAGCGGTGGTATCGTGCTAAAACCCATGAGCTTATGGACGTTTTCGCTGGCGTTTGCCTCATTTGCAGGCGGTTATAAGCTGATGACAACAGGACGACTTTGAATCCTAGTTTGTACGCCCTTTGGCAAGCCGATCTGCATCAAAACTGTTACAAGAAAAAGGACTGTTACAAGAAAAGGGGTGAGTCGAGCGACTCACCCCTTCAACAAGACTTCAGTTACACAAGCCAAATTAATTACAGTTGCCCAGCAACTTGAACCCGTCGTTGAGCAATACTGACGGGATCACTTCCTGCCTGAGCCAGTAAAGACTTTAGCTCCGCTTTCAGGGCAGCGTTACTAGGATTCTCTTGATTGGCACGAATCAGAGAATTGAAGGCATCATACCAAATGCCTTCATGAGCGAAACTGACTGCTTGGTCAAAATCAGATTGCCCTGCTACTTGTTGAAGTAACATTGGCTCATCAATCCGCTCAATGAAACTCCTGGCAGAGACTTCACTGGAAGATCCCTCTTTGCAAGCCAGCAGTACTGTCCAACGGTAAGTTGTGTCTGCTTGCAACACAACTGAAGTGGGCAGCTCGACCTGAGAAACTCCAGATTGGTTGATCTGGAGAGTTTTGCTGAAAATTGGTTCTGCCCTACTCGGATCAGCCAAGATGAACTGAGCCGACATCGCCTGCTTAGTGTTGGTATGCCAGAAAAAGGTTGGGCTTGCTGTCGTTGTATATAACCCTTCGTTCGTGTTCGGCACCAGCAGAGTCATCGTCGTTAGTGAGGAGCCTTTGCTAGAGGTGCAGGCGGTGCTCACCTGAGTCGTACTAGCTTGTCCCCGTCTACCGCCCGATAGTGTGCTGCGGATTGTACCCAGCTTCTTCTTGGGCGTCCAGCGCACGCGCTGCGAGGGTGCGGCAGTGGCAGAAGATCCAACCTGAAGGGACTGAGAGAGAGTGAACTCGGTTGAAACAGCCGCGATCGCAATCAAACTTGTCACCGTGAGTGGGGTGAGAAACCGAAGCAATCCAAGTGTAGTCATAAGTTTGAATGTCGTTGGAGTATGGACATTGCACGATCTACGAAGTGCCAATCTTGCAAAAACAAAACAAACCTTAATTGCGCTTTTCGGTTTAAGAAAGCAACAAAACGGAGGCTGTCGTAGAGGTTTTTGATCATGACTGACCTGATGCGCCGAGATAGTCGAGAAGTAAGTATAGACTTCTCAACCGAAAAGCTCAATTGGGTAAAGTCTCTGACCGAAGTATCCGTTTAGCTCGCCGCCCGAGGTAGCTTAACTTCCAGAACTCTTTTGCAAACCCAAACTCTCATCTAGTTTGTGATAATTGCTCATAGTCCTCACTACGCATTTACCACGGATTTCCAACCAGTGTGAAGGCTGACCAGTAGAACGGATGAGTGAACAGAATTGTTCCGATTCGGGGAACGATTTTCGTCGGTAGTAACACAGATTTTTGGCTTGTGATTAGCCTGCCGTTCTCGATCCGAACCGTGCCATTTTTGAGCGCAAGCTGGGCGCGTCTGAGCGCTTCTGCGCGAGTCGGGGCGGTTTGCAGTTGAATGTAAAATTCGCTCATGAGGGCGAGGGTTCCAATATCTGAAACTGTCCAGAGGCTGCCCATGACTGAATGAACCCCGGCAGCGGCGGCAAGTCCGGCAAACCCTAACTCGGCAGCGGTACTGCCGATCGCAGTGTCACAAGCGCTCAGAACAAGGAGTTCTAATGGCGGATTTGCCCAGCCGAGCGATTTCATTTGAGCAAGATTGATTCGAGTATTCCAGAGTTGAATGTAGGACTGACTCGGCGCTCCAATATTAAACTGAGCATGGGTGGCGAGGTGAATAATGCCTGGATTCTCAATCCGTTTTTGATGTAAGAGTTCCTCAATCGTAAATTCTTGGTTGAGAAACTGTTTTCCTCTCCAAAACTGTTCGCTGACAAGTTGTAATTCGGTTGGAACGGCGGGCAAAGGCGCAAGCGATGAGAATTGATCTGCACCCATCGCTAAAAGGGTGCGATCGCGCAAATCGGTAATTTCCCGATTCACTAAAGAAACGCTAGGAATCACAGAGACCGTGTAGCGCTGGATGGCGTAATCTTGCTGGTCTGCAATTGCTGCTATGGGGATCGTCCTCAATCCTTCGTCTAAACAATAAATTAAGCTAGTAATTTGCTGTCGTTTTAGCTGTCCTTCTAAAGGTTGCAGGAGCCAGCCATAAAGCTGTCGAGCAAGTGCAGTATACCCTTGGTCATCATCTATGTCGGAGACGGCTAAGCGAAAGAGCTTAGCTTGCTGAAGAACTTGAGCGCGAGTAGCCGTAGTGGAATAGCGAATGGCTTCTCCTGTCGGAGTCACTAGCACCAAATCTAGTCGATCGTCGTTGCGTTTGAGCTTTGATCGTAAGAACGGAGTAACGGGTTCTACAGAATCCTCGTAGCGCTCTCCGTTCTTGGGCGCGGGAGCGATCGTTTGAGGTGTGAAGATGGCATAGACAACAACCGATCGCACGTTCTTTTGTTTTTGAACCTGGCTCAGGGTAGCTTCAATTTCTTGCAGTCCTAACTTTGGAGCGTTATCGAGTCCGTAGTATTGCTCGTATTCAGTACCGAGAGACTGATCTAGATTTCCCACAATCGAGAGCGGTTGCGGCGCTTCAATAGGAGGTTTTGTCTCTAGATTCGGCTGATTTTGACCTGTTAGGTCTGTTGGTTTAACTGCTCCTGGTGGGGGATTTGGAGTTGAAGTTGGGGAAGGAGTTGGAGTTGGAGACGGAACTGAAGTTGGAGACGGAACTGGAGTTGGGGAAGGAATTGGGGAAGGAATTGGAGTTGGGGAAGGAACTGGAGACGGAACTGGAGTCGGGGGAGTTGGAGGTGATGAATCTGACTCGAACGCACCGATGTCGATCACCGCTTGCTGAATTCGAGGAGCGCCTCTTTGGTCGGTTGGTGTTGCGATCGCGTTATTGCCTGCGTTAACGGCAGGGCTTCTAGGCAACAGCGCATGTGTTCGAGAAAACCCTCCGTTATTTGCTAATGCCTCAAGCAGGGGATCGATTGGATTTGTCGCTGTTCCAACTAGCGTACTCTTGGTAAATCCTGTACTGCCATCCCGAATCCCGATTAAGTTATTCCCTTGATCGGTAAAAAGTCCTGCAACGTCAGGACTACTTGCATTTCGATTTGCTGCGATGATTGTATTTTGAAGCTGAATACTTCCTGAGCGATTAAAAATTCCGCCACCCGCATTATTAGCTTGATTATTGGTCAAGGTATTGTTGCTAATCGCAGTCGTTCCGCTACTGTAAATTCCGCCGCCTTCCCTGGCCGCATTGCCTGAAATCGTAGTGTTAATTAGGTTCAGGGGAGCCGTGCTGAAGATTCCGCCGCCATCTCCCGTAGCTTTGTTTCCTTCAATCAGCGATCGCTGAATTGTTGTTGGTCCACTCGTGTAAATTCCTCCAGCGTTGCCCCCACCAGAACTAGGATTGCCTTGGGCTATGTTCTGTAAAACCGTACTGTCTAGGATTTGAAGCTGACCCGTATTCGTATTATTAATGCCACCACCTTGAATAAGAGCGCGGTTATTAAACAATGTGCTATTTCTCAGCGTTACGTTAGCGCCACTGTTTTGAATACCACCGCCGTTTCGCTCAGCTTGATTGTTAGCAATATTGCTATCGATGATCGTCGTTGTGTTGCCTAAATGCAGTCCGCCACCATCCGTTTTAGCTTGATTCTGCGAAATAGTTGTAGTGTCGATCGCAGTTGTTCCAAAGGCAGATAACCCACCACCGCTTGTAGCCGCTTGATTATTAAAAATAGTGCTACCTGAGATGTATAGGTTGTTTCCGATACTGAAGATTCCTCCCCCTTGATCGGTCGCAATATTACCCGAAATCAAGCTGTCTCTGATGTTGGCGAAGCGATCGCCGAAGATAACGATCGCGCCTCCTGTGCGGGCACGATTATCTGTAAAATCAGTTCTTGAAATGCTCAATTCAGAGGTGGAGCCGTTGCTGGTAAGCCCGCCACCATACCCTGCACCACTTATGGCAGCGTTATTTGACAGTTTACTATCGGAAACGACTAATGTCGCTTGGTTATAGATTCCACCTCCATCTTGACCTGCGTTGTTATTAGTGATGGAACTATTTGAGATTATCATCACTGATTCATTTTCTATTCCACCTCCATTGATCTTAGCGATGTTATTGCTGATTGTCGTACCGCGAACATCTGCAACTCCTAAATTATAAATTCCACCTCCATTAGCACCTGCCGTGTTTCTCAGAATGTTGCCTCCTACAACCGTTAAATTCGTTTGATCATTTTGAATTCCTGCTCCAGAGAGAACAGCTGTATTGTCAGAAATAGTACTATTCGTAATGGTTGCATCCCGACTTTGGAGGAGGGAAATTCCACCTGCATACTGAGCCGTGTTATTAGAAATGACACTGTCTGCAATGTTCAGTTTTGCCCCAAAGGTGTTTTCAAGCCCTCCTCCTCCGCTCGTCGCTGTGTTATTAGAAATCGTGCTGTTGAAAATATTGACGATGCTAGCGATCGGGGTTGAAATGCCGCCCCCATATGTGGCGCGATTCCCACTTATTTGACTATCACGAATTGTGAGGTTAGAGTTTGCACCCGAAACGTAAATGCCGCCCCCGACGCTGGTCGTTTGTCCGCCTGTGATAGTCAAATTTTGTAGGGTGGCGTTGACGTTGCCTTTCACTTCTAAAACGCGATCAGTGCCGCTTCCAGCCAGGGTCGCTGTGGGTGCTCCTTGTAGATTGACCGAACGATCCACAATTAAAGGAGTGCCGCTGTATGTTCCCGCACCTAAGTTAATGGTTCGATTGCCGTTGGTGTTTCCTATAGAATTAATTGCATTTTGAATCGAGTTACTGGGTGCATTCGCCTCAGCCGCCACTTGATTGAGATTAAACGTCAAGTCACCTAGACTACTAAGATTAATGCTTGCGTTGCTAGAATGATTAAATCTGCGTCCTGTTAGCGTTAGAGAAGCTGTTCCACCCCCCGTTTGATTAATCGAATCTGTGAGCGTAATGTCTCCTTGTCCAGCGTTTCCTCCGGCTGTTGAAAGCGTGACATTCGTTCCGTTATCCATCGCTGCTGCGATCGCGGTTGGATCGATCGTTCCCGTTGCTGCAAGAGGATCAAAAATTCCCGAAATCGGTGTCCCTGATCCGCCGTTCGCAATATTGATGTTGGATGGATCAAGTAGCCACGAACCAGCGCTAACTCTTGCGCCCGTTACATCTAGACTGGCTTTCCCAGACGTTTCAACCTGTCCGCCCTTAGCCGTGATTCCTCCCTGAAATCGAGTTGCCTGATCTGACCATAGAACAACGGTTCCACCCTTGCCAGTTTGGAGGGCATTAGCATTAATCTGAGTTCCAGCATCGCCAAAAACAAATTGCGCGTGGGGCAAACTGCCTTTTCCCTGATAGTCTCCTCCGATTAAAACCGTCCCGCCGCTTGTGGGTGTCGAAGCGTCAAGTTTAGCGCCCAGCAGCGCAATCTTTTCTCCAAAAACTTGAATCGAGGGAGTATGAATTGTGGGTGATTGGGAGGATGTCACCGAAAGCTCGCCGCTTGCACTTCCTTCATTTCGCGAAGCGATAATCGCCGTACCGCGCTCGATTGGAATTGGAGGCGATGATGGCGTTAGCTTGATCACACCATTTTCAATCGTAGAACCAGTCGCATTGCTTAACGCTCCGCCTGTCAGTAGCTCTGGTAACACTATTTCAGCTAGTGTTCCGGTTGCAAGACTTTGATTACTTTTGCTAATAGGCAGGTCTAAACTCAGTAAGCTGCCTTGTGGGGTCACTCGCACAATTCCTTCACTGGGAATTGCCGCGATCGCAATCATGCCCCCCGGCGCACTCAGCGTTCCTGTGTTAACAACGGTTCCTCCCAAAAGGGCGAGTGACTGTCCTTGACCGACAGATAAGTTTCCAGCATTAAAAACAATATTTGGATCACGGCTTGAGAATGAGAAGCGGCTAGGCGCACCCATTAGTGACGCATAATCATTTGAACCCGTTGCGTTGAACCAGGTTTGATTGTCAAACCCGATTGCAGTTGCAGTCGTGGCGCTAAACGAAGCAGGAACATTGAGTTGAGCCGTTGCCGCGAAAATGATGCCTGATGGATTCATCAAAAATAAGTTCGAGTTGGCACCCGTAACCTGAATCAGCCCCTGAATTACAGAGGCATCTCCTCCCACCACGCGACCCAAAATGTTCTGAATCGTTGGATTAGAGATAAAATTAGCAGTCTGCTCCGGCGAAAGATTAAATTGTTCAAAGCTGTGAAAAAGATTGTCCCCTGCCTGCGTTCCTCCCCCAATCTCAAGCTGATTCCCGGAAGGTGTGACTTTAGTCCCCGTTCCATCTGAGGCTGGGGTAATGGACTCTGCTTGTGCCACTAGCTCCGCAGGAACCGATGCACTAGGCTCTGACCCGCAAAGCTCTAGAGGAACAAACAGAAATGCCCACAGCAGCACAACATCTGCTCGATGTAGGTTGATCATAGGCAGCAATCGTGACCCCTCAAAACGATGAACTCTAAAACAGGTACTTCTAATTCGCGGCAATTGCCAGCATCTTTTTTCGGTTGAACCTTAACCTGTGTTCAAGCTGTGAGGCAGATTTTCTCCTGTAATGCTGTCACTCACCGCTGCTGGTCTTTCTGTACTCGCTCAATGTGGACTGAAATATCTGAACCTTTTGATTCTTAAGTGTTTGATAGAGTACTTGATGCAAAATTTTTCTGACGATAAGACCTTAACATGAGTTCTTCATCTACTTTGAGGTTTCCCTTTGAAATGTAACTCTATGCAATATCTCAGGCAAATTTCAGGCAAATGTATAGTGGCTTGACTGTCGCTATATTTAATGAAATGATTGCAGAGAATTTACATCGCTTATACTGAGTAGCAAATTTTAACTGCTCTGACAATTCAATAAAATGAATAGTGCTTTTGTAATTGATTTTGCTCTAGCTCCATTCGTCCCAGTGGACACTTAAGCATCGATGTCACCACATACTATGGAACCAAATTCTGTTTACCGGGTTCGCCCACGGAGACAGAAGTTTTTATGGAGGCACCGAGTTCTTGGCCTGTCTGGGCTGGCGGCGGCAGGGTGTGTCTTGCTGGTTCGAGCATTGGGAGGATTACAGCTTTCAGAGTTGGCAGCGTTTGATCACTTGCTTCAACTCCGCCCTTCAGAGCCTGCCGACGATCGCATTGTGCTTGTAGGGTTCAGTGAGAAAGATTTTCAGACCCTAAGAAGTGCTCAAATTTCGGATCAGACCTTGGCAGATGTGCTAACCCAGATTAAAGCGCAAAAACCTCGTGTGATTGGGCTGGATCTGTATCGAAATTTGCCGACACAACCTGGTAACGCAGCACTATTAAATGTATTGCGAACGACTCCCAACCTTATTGGAATTGCCAAAATCGTCGGCAGTGACGATGGCAAGGATGTAGCAGGGCATCCGATCTTAGTTCAGACTGATCGGATTGCAGCGAGTGATGTCATTCCAGATGTGGACGGGCGAGTCCGACGTGGACTGTTGTTCACTAACAGCAGCTCTTCACCGATTGAAGGACTAGGGCTGAGAGTAGCATTAGAGTACTTAGCACAGATAGGAATTACTCCAGAAGAGAGTTCTGACAATTTGTTGCAAATCCGAAGCGCTAAATTTGTGCAATTTAGCAAGAATGATGGCGGCTATGTAAATGCGGATGATGGCGGCTATCAAGTATTAGTCAATCCGCGTGGACGACGAGACCCATTTAGAACCGTTTCGGTAGAAGAGGTTTTGAACAAGACATTGCCGTTAACCACATTTCGCGATCGCATTGTGTTTGTGGGTAACATTTCTGCTGGCGATTCGGACATGTTTTTTATGTCGTATAGCAGCGAGACGGGTTCTACACCCGTTCCCGTTTCGGGCATGGAGTTGCACGCTACACTGACAAGTCAAATCTTGAGTGCGGTACTGAATCGGCGTCCTCTCCTTCAAGTTGCGCCAAAGTGGGTGGAGTGGAGTTTAATTATTCTCCTGGCCTATGTAAGTGCTTGGATTGGAACACGGCGACTATCTCATTTGTACAAAATCGCGCTGACGCTGGCGTTGATGGGTGGGGTTGTCTTGATTTGTTCCACCGCACTCAATTTTGGTTGGTGGTTGCCGGTTGTGCCGATGTCGCTAGCCATCATGATTGCAGGCGCAACAATGATGACCTTTGAGGCACAGCAGCTTACCATCTTGTCGAATCAAGATCCGCTCACGCTGCTAGCAAACCGTCGGATGTTTGATGAAACGCTGTATCGCGAATGGTACCGATCGCTGCGATCGCAGACGCCGATCGGGTTGATTTTATGTGATGTTGACTACTTCAAAAGTTACAACGACACCTACGGGCATTCTAAGGGCGATCACTGCTTGCGCGCGGTCGCGAGCGTGTTAAAGAAATCGGTGAAGCGACCAACTGATTTGGCAGCGCGTTATGGAGGTGAAGAGTTTGTGATTCTCTTGCCCAATACAGATAGCCACGGTGCGCTTCGAGTCGCTAAACTAATTCAGTTAGAAATGCAAACGCTACAAATCGATCACAGTGGATCGCGGGTTTCTCCGTTTGTTACGTTGAGCTTGGGAATTGCAAGTATAGTGCCAACCACAGATGTGATGACTGAGTTATTGGTTGATGTTGCCGACGCGGGACTCTATGAAGCAAAACGCAAAGGGCGAAATCAGGTGGTGCTGAAACTGCCGTAAGAAGTGCTTGACCTAAAAAAGGAAGTTAATATTCATTAGAAACTTCTTACGTTATGGCATTGGTTATGGTGTCGTTAACGCTTGTATGAATGCAATGCGTTCTGCCAAATTTAAACTTTGCAATTGCCTAACTAAATCGTTAAATCTGCATGAGGGTTCAAAGCTTAGAGGAGACATATCAACAATTCCTTCGATTAGTTCAGCTTTTTTGAGATTGGGTATGGCGTAATAGCAACGCTCAAATTTGCTTCTCTCTAAGGGGATCAACTCAATTTTGCAGGTTAGATGAAGAAATTATGTCAGCCTCAGTGAGAGTGCTTCTACTTTGAATTAGCGCTCTATGGCATTCATAGCTGAGAATAGATAAGTTGTGTCGCAGGCTAGTGAAACCTTGTCTTTGCAGATTGAGTTGTATGTTGAAGAGTCTGATGAGCGCATCGATCGCTTTCTTGCCGATCAACTCCCAGATCTATCGCGATCGCGACTTCAAAAATTAATTGAACAAGGTCATGTTCAGGTTAATAATCAACCCTGCACGTCTAAGAAAGCAGACGTGAAAGCGGGCGATCGTATTAAGCTCGACATTCCAGACGCTCAGCCTTTGCACCTTGAACCGGAGAATATTCCGCTTGATATTCTTTACGAAGATGATTCGTTGATTATTGTGAACAAACCTGCGGGATTAGTTGTGCATCCATCAGCAGGACACGAATCAGGTACTCTTGTGAATGCATTGTTAGCTCATTGTGAAACGCTGCCCGGAATCAACGGAATACAACGACCAGGAATTGTACACCGATTAGATAAAGACACCACAGGCGCGATCGCAATTGCTAAAACAGAACTTGCGTTTCATCATCTACAAGAGCAATTTAGAACCAAAACTGCACGGCGGGATTATCTTGGTATCGTCTACGGATCACCGAAACACGATGCGGGAACCATTGATCAGCCGATTGGACGGCATTTAGTAGACCGACAAAAACAAGCCGTTGTTCCAGAAACAAAAGGCGGACGACGAGCGGTAACTCACTGGCGGGTTAAAGAACGGTTGGGCAACTATACACTGATGCAATTTGAATTAGAAACGGGGCGCACCCATCAGATTCGAGTACACAGTGCGTTTATGGGTCATCCAATTGTGGGCGATCCGACTTATAGTGCTGGACGATCGCTCAAGGTCAATCTACCGGGGCAGGTACTTCATGCTTGGCGGTTAAGATTAATTCATCCGGTGACCGGAGCGTTGGTGGAAGCGATCGCGCCGTTACCTACATCTTTTACAAAAGTGCTGAATCTACTGCGATCGCGGTTCCTGCACAATTATCCTCCGCACTAACGGCTCCAACATGGCTAATGGCTCCAAGATTGAAGTGAGAATCGCGATTCGTAAAACCTTAATTAGGCATATTAACTTATTGACTTTTGTTGCACGTGCAACAAAATTTGTTTTCCCAGATCAGCTTAATAAACCGAAACACTTTTATCGAAAAAGACCGTTACATAAGTTAAATGAGTGTTATGAAACTTAGAATTCTAAAAACGTCTGAAACCTGCTCTACATTGGAATTTTGCAAATCTAAAGATATTATCGAATTTAACAAAACTTAACTGTTGCTGTACATTTTTTCAGAAAATTTGCAAGAAATAGAGCTGTTTTTCCTCAAAACTCTATAAGCCCTAAGCGTTTCGAGCTTTATTTCTTCTGGCTTTATAGAAGTCAATAACTTGTAACAAATAACGGCTCTGCCGCATTGTATAAAGTAAACCTGAGGGGGAAAACAACAGAAGAAACCTATATAAAACAAGCGCTGAGTTAGGATTCTGCTTTCTTATTAAGAAATGTGACAATTTCTCAGATTTCTTAGAAACATCAGTTTGTTACCTAGTAATGTGAAACTGAACTTAGGAGAAAGTTGCCTAACTAGCCTGTAAGGGGTTTCAAATCCTTCCTGCTAGTTCTGTAACCCAAATGGCTTCAGATCCACCTTCCAGTTCTGAACCAAACCCGAACTCAAACCAAACAATTAGGAGAAGTCATCCATGCTAGATGCATTCGCTAAGGTTGTCTCCCAGGCTGACGCCAAAGGTGATTTTCTGAGCAGCGGTCAATTCGATGCGCTGAACAACATGATCAAAGAAGGCAACAAGCGCATTGATGCCGTTAACCGCATCAGCACCAACGCGTCGTCGATCGTCACCGATGCTGCTCGCGCTCTATTTGAAGATCAGCCTCAACTCATCCAGCCCGGTGGAAACGCTTACACCAACCGTCGCATGGCAGCTTGCTTGCGCGACATGGAAATCATCTTGCGCTATGTAACCTATGCGTTGATGGCAGGTGATGCTAGCGTTCTCGACGATCGTTGCCTCAACGGTCTGCGCGAAACCTACCAAGCTCTTGGCGTTCCCGGTGGTTCGACAGCGGCTGGTGTGCAGAAAATGAAGGACATCGCGATCTCCATTGCTAACGATCCCGAAGCTTCTGGTATTGTTCGTGGCGACTGTAGCTCCATCATGTCTGAGCTATCGAGCTACTTCGATCGCGCTGCTTCTGCGGTTGCTTAAGCGATCGCTGTTGATTGAGCATTCCGCCTCGATCGGATAAGCATTGTTTTCACCACACTTTGCAGAACACACTTTTTAGGGAGATAACCAAACAATGAAGACCCCAATTACTGAAGCGATCGCAGCAGCAGATACTCAAGGCCGGTTCTTGGGTAACACCGAATTGCAAGCGGCTAACGGTCGTTTTGAGCAAGCAACGGCTGGTTTAGAAGCAGCTCGTGCGTTGACTCAAAATGCTCAGCGCTTGATCGATGGCGCAGCTAACGCTGTGTACCAGAAGTTCCCATACACCACCCAAATGCAGGGTCCTCAGTACGCTTCTGACTCTCGTGGTAAGTCCAAGTGCGCTCGTGACATCGGTCACTACCTCCGCATGGTCACCTACTGCCTAATCGCTGGTGGTACAGGTCCGATGGATGAGTACTTGATTGCTGGCCTAGACGAAATCAACCGCAGCTTCGAGCTTTCTCCTAGCTGGTACGTTGAAGCCCTCAACCACGTCAAGTCAAACCATGGTTTGAGCGGTCAAGCTGCTAACCAAGCAAACACCTACATCGACTACGCGATTAACGCCCTGAGCTAATCTTCAGGTGCTGTGCCCGGAGAAATTAGCGAGTGTTGGCAGAGTGGCTAACAGTTGCTCGTTTTTCCGGGCATTGTTTTTCTTAATTTTGGTTAAGAAGTTTATTGTTGTGTTGGGGGACAAGCATGGGCGGCTTATTGGTGAATAACTTGGCAGCAGCCGGACCGTTGGGGCTGTCTGCCTTTGATAGCTCTTCTAGAGTTGAGCTACGGCCCGATTGGACAGAAACGGAGCTGCAATCGGTCTTTCGGGCAGTGTACCGTCAGGTTTTGGGCAACGACTATGTGATGAAGTCAGAACGGTTGACCTCTGCCGAATCATTGCTGCGGCAAGGCACATCGACCGTGCGCGAGTTTGTCCGGGCGGTGGCTAAATCTGAACTGTATAAAAACAAATTTTTCTACCGCAATTCAAACCAGCGGTTTGTTGAACTGAACTTTAAGCATTTGCTCGGTCGCGCTCCTTATGAAGAAGCGGAGTGGGCCTATCACACGGGTCTGTGTGAAGAGCGGGGCTACGATGTCGAGATTGACTCTTACATCGACAGCATGGAGTACGAGAATAAGTTTGGCAACAATGTGGTTCCGTACTACACCGGCTTTCAGGTCGAACCTGGCGTTAGAACCACCGGCTTTACCCGGATGTTCCGCTTGTATCGGGGTTATGCCAGCAGCGATCGTGGTAGCGTTGGCGGCAAATCTCCTCGTCTGACTCGGGAGTTGGGTCAAAATTTTGCCTCGCGGATTGACCGACCTTCGAGCGGCGGCAGCGGTGGATCGGGCTGGAAACATGCGGCGATTCCTGACGACGCTGCGCCCAGAAGAGCGCTGGGTGGAACTCAGCAGGAAAGCGGACGGGTGTATCGCATTGAAGTGACTGGAATTTTGCAGCCTGGGTACCCGAAAGTGCGTCGCAGCAGTAACGCGATCTTAGTGCCCTACGAACAACTCTCCCAAAAACTTCAAGAGATTACAAAGAAGGGCGGCAAAGTTGTGAATGTGTCGCGTGCCTAGAGCAAGACTGGGAGGCGGACGGCTGTCTCCCTGACTGTTCAACGGATTTTATACAGGAGCAATAATAATTATGTTTGGTCAAACTGCACTAGGCAGTAGCAGGCTAAGTGGTGCTGAAAATCGGATGTTTCGCTATGAAGTCGAGGGCATGCGCCAGACTTACGAAACCGATCAGCTCAGTTACCCCATTCGCACAAGCGGCAGCTTCTACATTACGGTTCCATACAATCGGATGAATGAGGAAATGCAGCGAATCCTCCGTATGGGCGGCAGGATTGTGAGCATTGAGCCGCTGACGCTCGATGGAAGTGGCAACGCGAAGATGCAAGCTGCAACCGCGCATCAAAATTTAGAAGCAGAAGGCAAAAGCGAAGCAACGGAGGCTCAACAGACAATGGAAGCAAAGCAAGAGTCGCCCGATCGCTAGACATCAAGCTAAAAGCGTGAGCTGTGTCAGCAGTTTTGCGTCGATGATTAAGTGGCCCGTAACGAGGGGATGCTTTGCATCGCGCTTTACCTGTTGTTCTAATGGTCGTTGTTCTAATGTTTACTATCAATCAGTTCGTTATCCATAGTTGAGGGATTCACCCTATGTTTGGTCAAACAACCGTTAGTTCAGGTGGAATTTCGTCGTCAGCCAGTCGCATGTTTCGCTATGAAGTCGCTGGCTTGCGTCAAAACAGCGAAACGGATCAAAACAATTATGAGATTCGTAATAGCGGCAGCGTGTTTATCACGGTTCCCTATAATCGCATGAGTGACGAAATGCAGCGTATCACGCGGCTGGGTGGCAGAATCGTCAAGATTGAAGCACTAGGCTGATCTTGGTCGTTATAGGAGGTTCGAGCGAACAACTCGATTCATCCAATACTCAGTCTTTGGCTGTAGAGCAACGTCGTTTCAAATCTCCACCTCGAAAATTGAAGCTTGCGTTGCGATGCGATGTTCTGCCTGGGTCAGCTTGAGGTGCACGATGCGGTGGCAGTAGCGACATTGATTGTGGTAGTTGACGATGAAAATCGCACCGCTGTGAGTAGCATTCATCGCGACGTAATGTTTCACCGACGCTCGGTAAGCTTGGCGATAAGTGGGCAGTAGCGGCGCTAAATCGGTGTCTCGACTGCTCTGTTTTTACGTCCGAGAAGCGGCAGCACAAGCTCAGGATGACTTACAACTACGGCGCGAGAGCGTATAGTCTGTGGGTACTTGTTGCGATCGCAGATCTGCTCACCTTTAGAGGTGCTACTTAACACGGCGAATTCACGCTCAACCCTTACAGACATTATTCCTAGTGTTACAAGACTCAGATTGAGCGATTTGTGACGTGCCGATTCGCTTTGCGAAGCTCCGAAGGATCGCGGCAATGCAGTCTTGGATGTCAGCCGTTCAGAATACTCCTGACACTAAAGATTTGATTCACCCAGCCCTCAATCGGTTAGAGCAACTGCGCCGAACCGCTTCGGGTGCCGTGGTCAAAGCACGAGTCTTGATGGCTCAACCCCAGCTTACGATTGTCCCCTAACGCACAATAATCTATGCTGCCTTTACTAGAAGTTAATCCTAAAACTCAAAACCAGCGCGTCAACGGCTATGACGTGATGGATGAGGACGATCCGATTAAATATCGGCTAGCGGACGCAAGAGGTCCAGAAGATGTCGATCTCATCATCTGGGCAGCCTACCGCCAGATTTTCGCGGAGCATCTAATCCTACAAAGCTACCGTCAAAAGAATCTGGAATCGCAACTGAGAAATCGCGCCATTACGGTTGCTGATTTCATTCGCGGGCTTGGAAAATCGGATGTGTATCGTCGATTGGTCGCTGACACTAATTCTAATTATCGACTGGTTGACATCACGCTCAAGCGCTTCTTGGGTCGGTCATCCTATGGAAAAGATGAGCAGATTTCGCAATCGATCATCATTGCGACCAAGGGCTTGCATGGGTTTATCGATACGATCGTCGATAGCGACGAATACCGCGAAAACTTTGGTACAGATATCGTTCCGTTTCAACGGCGTCGGCTTGAGGGGCGTCCGTTTAACTTAGTGAATCCGCGCTATGGCGACTACTGGCGCAATCGCTTGATGTCACTGGATTTCGCGGGGCGTTCTTACTACCAAGTGCGGACTTATAGCGCGGGCGATCTCGACAAGAAAGTGATTCGCCAAGCGATTCCAGTCAACTTCTTAACAATGGCGCAAAGCTTGGCTACGCCTCAATTGGATTCGCAGCGTCACGTAGCACGGGCGACTTCCAGCGCGATCGCGGTTCCTGACATGAGCCACGCCGCCGAAACGCCAAAGCCAACGGTTCGCCGTCCCTCCGTCGCGTTGCCCTACCGCTACCTTCCCTCGACGAAGAAAGTGTGAATTTTAGGATGACGGATGAGGGACAAATTGCTACTCATACAGCACCAAATTTCTTCTTTCATCCTCATCCCTCCTTGCGTTAGCGTTGCCGAAAGGCGTCCCTCATTCCTTACCTCTTGTGCCTTATGCCTATTCCTCTACTTGAGTACAAACCGTCTTCGCAAAATCAGCGCGTCGAAGGTTACGAAGTTCCGAGTGAAGATACGCCCTATATCTATCGTCTAGAAGACTGCGCGGATCAAAGCGATATTACGGCTCTGATCTGGGCTGCCTATCGTCAGGTCTTTAGTGAGCATGTAATTCTCAAGAGCAATCGTCAGACCAATTTAGAGTCCCAGCTTACGAATCGGACGATTACCGTTCGCGATTTTGTTCGCGGCTTGGCGAAGTCCGAGACGTTTCGCCGATTGGTGATCGAAAAGAATTCTAATTACCGTTTGGTTGATCTGGCGCTGAAGCGATTGCTCGGTCGTGCCGCATACAACCAAGCAGAAGAAATCTCTTGGTCGATCAAGATCGCCACCTTGGGATGGGATAACTTTGTTGATGCGATCGTCGATAGTGAGGAATACTCACAGTCGTTTGGCGATAACACGGTTCCCTATCAGCGCCGTCGATATAACAATCGCCCGTTTAACCTCGTGACTCCGAGCTATGGTGACTACTGGCGCGATAAAGAAACCGAAGGTCGCTACAAGTGGGGTGATATCTCTAACTTCCGCGATATGGCGCGATCGGTGAGCGTGAATCCAGTGCAGTATCAGCCTGTGTCCACGGCCAACATTGCCATTCCTGATATGACGCGCGATCGCGTTGCCTCTGGAACGGCAGCCTCGATCAGTACTGGTTCTAATTTTCCGTTGCGCTAAGCGTAACGGTTGCGTCCTAGACGCGAGATAATAGTGTGACGTGGATTGTATACATCCATTCTCCAAAACAGACTTACCTTATTTATTACGGGGGAGATTCTGGCATGGCATTGCCCTTACTCGACTATAAGCCGACCACTCAAAACCACCGGGTCAAAAACTTCGGCAAGGCGGATCAAAACGAAGATACGCCCTATATCTACCGAATGGAAGACATCGGTTCTTCGACCGAAATGGAAGCGCTCATCTGGGCGTGCTATCGGCAAGTGTTTAGCGAACATGAAACCCTGAGATTTAACCGTCAGATCACGTCTGAGACTCGTTTGAGAAACGGCTCGATTACGGTTCGCGGATTCATTGCTGAATTGGCGAAGTCCAGCCGGTTCTACAGCACTGTTGTAGCAGTCAACAACAATTATCGCCTGGTGCAAATTTGCCTCAAGCGCTTTTTGGGTCGGGACTCTTATAACAAAGACGAAGAGATTGCTTGGTCAATTAAAATTGCGACCAAGGGTTTTGACGGCTTTGTCGATGCGTTGCTGAATGGCGAAGAATATACGGCAGCGTTTGGGGAGTACACGGTTCCCTATCAGCGTCGTCGGATGGAAGGTCGCCCGTTCAATCTGGTGACGCCTCGCTATGGCGAAGACTTCCGCGAAACGGCTGGAACGGTGAAGACCGATTGGCAGTTTGTGGTGAAAAACTTCTCTGCTAAGAAGTTCCAAGAGCGCCAGTTGGCAGAAGGCGATCCTCGTAAGTATCGCGATATGGCCGCTTCAGTGTCCAACAAGGGCAACTACGCTCAAAGTGTCTCGGCCTCTAGCATCGACTATCTGAACAAAGTGCCTCGTCGGAAATAACGAGACATCCTTATTCAGTTCAAACCTGGGTTTGATTTCTATTTATATTGCGTCGCGGAGTCATTCTGCGATCGCGATGTAAACAGAGATCAAACCCAAATTTTTTGATTAGATGGTGGAGTTACGTCAAGTAATCACTGTGGGAGTCTCCATTCCAGTAAGCGTGCGAATTTGTGCCACTTCGTCTGCGATCGCAATCAGGTCAGCCAGCGCCTGTTGCGGATCGAGATGCTGCTTCGACGCTTCAGCTTCATACTGTTCGAGATAAACTCGCAGCGTTGCACCTTGAGTCCCTGTTCCAGACAAGCGGAATACAATACGAGACCCATCGGTAAACCCAATGCGAATGCCTTGATTTTGACTCACGCTGCCGTCAATCGGATCGGTATAACTAAAGTCATCACTATAATCAACTTCTCGCGGGCCAAACCGTTTGCCTTTGAGCGTTGGCAGCTTGGCGTGGAGACCTGACATGAGAGTGGCTGCCCGATCGCTCTCTACTCCTTCATAGTCATAGCGCGAGTAATAATTTCGGCCATAGGTTTGCCAGTGTTCTTGCATTAACTGCTGCACAGACTGTTGCTTCACCGCTAAGATGTTGAGCCAAAACAGCACCGCCCACAGTCCATCTTTTTCCCGAATGTGGTTGGAGCTAGTGCCAAAGCTCTCTTCTCCACAGATCGTCGCTTGACCCGCATCGAGGAGATTTCCAAAGAATTTCCATCCCGTTGGCGTCTCAAAACACGGAATGCCCAATTGAGCCGCCACCCGATCCGCTGCCTGACTAGTTGGCATCGACCGAGCAATTCCTGCTAACCCGTCTCGATAACCCGGAGCCAACGTTGCATTGGCGGCTAATACAGCCAAACTATCACTCGGAGTGACGAAAAACTGTCGCCCTAAAATCATATTGCGATCGCCGTCGCCATCTGAAGCTGCCCCAAAATCAGGCGCATTCTCGCCAAACAGCACCTCTACAAGATCATGGGCATAGACCAAATTTGGATCAGGATGTCCTCCACCAAAATCTTCCAGTGGAACGCCGTTTTGCACCGTTCCCGCAGGTGCGCCTAAGCGTTGCTCAAACAGGGCGTGGGCATAAGGTCCGGTCACAGCGTGCATCGAATCCATGCACATCCGAAAGGCTCCGCTCGTCAGGAGATTACGGATGCGATCGAAATCGAACAATGCTTCCATCAACGAGGCATAATCGTTCACCGAATCGATAATCTCGACGACCATATCCCCCAGTTTAGATTCCCCTAGGGTGTCTATATCTACATCCGATGCCTCTAGAATTTTGTAATAGTCAATCTCCTTACTCCGTGCAAAGATCGCTTCTGTCACCTTTTCAGGTGCGGGTCCGCCATTACGAATGTTATATTTCACCCCAAAATCGCCATTTGGTCCGCCCGGATTATGACTGGCAGATAGAATAATACCGCCTAATGATTGCGATTGACGAATGACACACGACGTAGCAGGGGTCGAAAGAATTCCGCCCCGCCCGACTTTGACTCGTCCGAGCCCATTCGCGGCTGCCATCTTTAAGATAATTTGAATCGCTTGGCGGTTGTAGTATCGCCCATCGCCGCCAAGGACTATCGTTTGTCCCTTAATGGGTCCTTCAATGGTTTCGAGGCTGTCAAAAGTAGACTGAATGAAATTTTCGAGATAGTGGGGCTGCTGAAAAACAGTCACTAATTTGCGTAAGCCGGATGTGCCCGGCTTTTGATCTAAGAACGGCTTGGTCTTAATCGTTTCAACCTTCATTTCGCATCTTTATCCTGACGTTATGACTTGCACTTTCGATTCTTACGACACTTCGCTATTTAGACCCCACTCCTAATCACGGACAGGATAGCCAAAAGCCAAGTGTAGAAAAAGTACTCCAAGATAACTCTCCCACTTTTTTTCTAGCGTGGTAAAGCTAGTTGAACAAATTGCGCGTTTCAGAAAGGTGCTGATTGAGGGGCACAATACGTTAAGTTGTAAAACAATACGGGAAACTTTTTGATAAAAGCTCTAAAATTTCTGTATCAAGAAGTACAGAATGAGGTTTTTTATGAGAGTAGTCCCTTTAGGCTCTCAGCCGTCAGTTGCTCCAGTGGATGCATTCATTCCCCAAGCCGATCAATGGGTGCAATTGCGCGATCGCCTTTCCGAGTACAGCGACGATCAGGCGCTCCTGTTGTGTGAAGCAACCGATGATCGTTGGGTAGCCTGGATTCCCAATCATGGCGAAGCCTTACTGGAGCGTGACCAATTTCTGAAGTCGTAAGGGGTCGGGCGCTCTAGCTGAGGTAGAGGGTAGAGGCGCGATAGTTGAGCTGTGATGAAGTTCTCTACACAACTTCTCTACACAACGCCGAAAAGCTATCCTAATCTAGAAGATATCGCGACTGAGAAGAGCTGAGGGTTAGCTATGAGAGTATTTGCCTTAGTTACGTCTGTCCTACTCCTGCTGACCCTGCCTACCTCTGCTGCCCAATATGGGGGAAAGACGATCGATGGCAGAAGGCTCCCTGTCAAGGTCTATTCTTACGCCACGGGTGGAGTGTTTGATGCTGAGGTAGAGTTCAAACGAGATATTGCTACCCTTTACTTTATCGGCGGTAGTCAACTGCTGCTTCGGCTGAATCAGCCAACCATTCGCGATTCAAACAATATTTTAGGATATGGAAGAGTAGGGCAACTGCCGTTGGGCCGCTCGTTTAGTATTGGAATTCGTGGCGAAAATGGTTTAGACAGTGGTTTAAACACTGGTGCAACAGGCAGCTTTAATGTAGGAGGAGGAGCATTGAGTGATTTGTGGAAAATCATGTTGTCTCCTGAAGCTCTTCAATAGTTCTCTGACCATTGTTCCTTCCTAATTGCATTCTCCATTGTGCCTAAACTTCGGTTTCTTCAATAAATCGAGATTTAGGCACGTTGTTTTTGGTGTTTACGGACTTAATCTACACAACGGAAATCACGCCAGGGTTAAAGCTGGCGCGGCGACATTTAAAGAAGCTGAATGCTCCAATTTACAATTGTGCATCTCTACTAAGCGTTTCTATTAACCTGGCAACAATTGAAGTTGCATCTTGTTTGCGGCATAAGCGATG
>NZ_JCACKG010000256.1:0-2583 GCF_059505265.1 Myxacorys chilensis
TTTATTTCACTGCCTTGCTGATTGAACTTCGCTGAAATGTCAACACAACCTAGTGAACTTTAGGTGGTCGAGTGCGATCGCGCCTAAACTCTATTCCTTACGCTCTTAGCCTTGACGCTCCTTTCTATTGTTTAGATCGTGCAGAATCTCGGTGAACTGGGATTTATAGAAGTAGCATCTTTTGATTTCTTCTCAGTGAATTCTCTTAAGGAAGAGCTATTCGCTGAAACCGCAGTTTCAAACGCTATTTCATCCATGTTTCTGTTGCCGCTTATTCCAGTTCCCGTCCAGTTTGCTCAACTGCCTGTCGCTCCTCTTTTGCGTCCTACAAGCATTTTTCCGCAAGCTCTCCCGGCTCAAGAGGCTTTGCCGCTTCAACAGGAACTTCCTGCTCAAAAGATCATTCAGGCTCAAGAAGTTCGAGTGCTGCCGGGTGCGCTAGACGAAGTTCCCGTTTTCAACAGCAACAGTCCAGAAATCGTCACAACTGAAGGCATTCTGCTCTCCACCTTTCCGCCTACCGGAAAACGAATCCCGTCTGCTCACCTAAACTTTGTGTTTAACGGCAGATTTGATATTTTCTCCCATCACATTTCCAAAGCGGGTCGTTCAGATCAAACGCGATCGCTCTTTCAAGGCATTCTGCTCTACAATCCCACTTCTCGCCCCGTTCAAATTGAAGTCTTACAAGCAGCGACGTATCTTACTCGCCCCGACGCGCTCTTTGTCGATTTGCCAGCTTATGTTGAAGACCCACTCGGTAACGTATTTGCTGGCCCCGGCAGCCGAGTCGCCAACGACATTTTACGAGGACGCAAACAAGGCAGTCTGCCGTCTTCCATCCTTCTTCCTGCTGGGCAAACTCAGCTTCTAATGAGTCTCCCCATCCCTGCGGGCACCGTTCCTCCCACATCAAATGGACGGTCTACCTTAATGCGGCTTTCGAGCAATGGTGCCGTTCACGTGGCGACCCTAGCGATGTTTGCTCCCCTCAATCTTGACAAGACAGAGCGCATCCCCACCCTAGAAGAATGGCAAACTCTACTGAATAATGGCGCTTTAGCGGGTCTGCGTGACCTTCCGCCTACTCTAAATGTAAAGCGCAGATCTTGCGGATTTCTACCTTGTCTCGATCGCATCACCTATGGTCGTGTTTCAGGTGTAGCGAGGGGGTCTCTCTGGCAAGCAAAACTCATCGATAGTCCCAGCAAAGGTTATCTCAGCATTCCGCAGCAAGGACGAGCGTTTTCCTACGGTCTCAGCACCGTTGAGCAAGGAACCTTTGGAACAGGGCAAATTCAAAGTGCGCCAATGCTTGTTCGGTATCCTGACACAGCCTATTTAGCTAATGGGAATTATGGCGTTCAATACAGCCTGACCCTGCCTCTTCGCAATACGACTCAACAGAATCAAAGGGTTGCGATCGCGTTTGAAACTCCCATCAAGCAGGATAAAGCTAAAAACCAGCTTCTTTTCCTATCCGTTCCCGAATCAAGAATCTCCTTTCGAGGAACAGTTCGCCTTCGCTACATGGATGATGGTGCCGCTCCCCAAACGCGCTACATTCACTTGGTGCAACGACGCGGACAACAAGGCGAACCGTTAGTTACGCTGATGATGAAACCGAGTGAGCAGCGATCAGTAGAAGTGGACTTCTTATATCCTCCCGATGCTACTCCCCCTCAAGTCTTGACCGTCAAAACTCTAGATATACTCAATAGTCAAACTAAAAAGTAAAGCGCGACTGGCTTTCTTACTATCGTCCAACTCCCTATGTCTGTTCGAGCGCCTGAAACTATAACTGTTCAACCGTGGCTGTACTGGTCACTTCTTCCAATTCATCGTTCGCTTCTCAAGACCTACTTTAGTTCAATTACAATCACAGGACGCGAACACCTGCCCGCGAAAGGTCCCGTTGTTCTAGCGTCAAAGCACTTTAGCCGTTGGGATCCTCTGATTCTGTCCCTTCTCAGTACCGAACCGCTTCGATTTATGACAGATGCACAGCAATTCCAGGGGGTTCAAGGCTGGCTGATCAAACGACTCGGAGCATTTCCTGTAGATCGAACCCGTCCGAGCATCTCTAGCTTTCGTAATGCAATCGATTTGCTTCATTGCGATCGTAAACTCGTAATCTTTCCGGAAGGCGGAATCGTTAGAGATCAGCCTCTACGAGCCTTTAAACTTGGATTGGCACGGTTAGTCCTTCAAGCAGAGGCAACTTCTCCTGAAAAAATCTCTGTGCCAATCGTCCCGATCGCTCTACATTACAGCCCCGACTCATCTGCTAGAGCTAAAGTTTTCATTCGAGTCTGCTCCAAACTTCATTCCCACAACTACCAACAGGCGAACGAAAAGCAAACTGCTCAATCCCTAACTAATGCCCTATACGAGTCCATATTAGAAGGACTAAAAGTGATCAAAGCTCAATCTGAGAAGATGCAGTAGTTTGAATGTCCTTAGTAAGAGCTTAGCTTTGAAGACTGAATCCCTTTCTCTGACTGTATTTGAGCCTTACCTTCTTATATTTTCCAAATTTCCCTATCGAACAGCTTGACACCCTTATATTTCTATTGTTATATT
>NZ_JCACKG010000257.1:0-46201 GCF_059505265.1 Myxacorys chilensis
GCCTTCTAAACCTTCCCGCAAATTATGAAGAAACGTATGCGTTCGCCCTAGTCACAGTTTCGCATTCTATTTACAGATGCTCACAGCGTTCCATCGGGTGTCGTCTTAATTAGCCCTAGCTTAGAGCGAAACCAGCAAGACGCAATGCACAAGATTCTGAGTGAGACGCCCTCTGATCTATATGGAGAAGCAGGATTTGTCCCCAATGCTTCAGTCCCAAATTATGAGTACATGATCTCCGTGGTGGAACAAGTTAGATCCATTTTTCCTGGCGATACCAATGAGAGTATGGCGTTGCTTCACCAGAAACCTGTTCGCGTCTTTAAGAGGTGAAGATCAGGCTTCTCCTCCCATTTTGCTCTTACTACGCCTGAGTTAGGGCGGAGTAGCTTTGGTGCTTGTTCACTGGTCAAGGCGGAAGTTCTATAAATTTGGTATAAAACAGGCGCAACTCATCATCGCTATCTGTTCCATGTGAATGGCCTACATTAATAGGCTTGAACTTGCCAGACTTGAACTTGCCAGATAAGAAGCGGCAATCAAAGAGAATGTAGCCTCAATTCGTTTCGTTTTCGCAACACAACCCTCAGCCTGATCTGGTAGGTTAAGGCATTGTGCTATGTTGCTGGAATAGGCAAAATTGCGCTTAGAACAAATTAACTAATGCTTAAGCAGTTTGGAAATTTAGTAATTTAGGCAAATTTAGTAATTTAGACAAAGAAAAACGTTGCTATGAATATCGCTGGCTGCAATTTATCAGAAGTACTGTATGAAGGGGCAAACACCGTCATCTATCGTGCTTCTAAAGAGCCAGAGCGTTACTCTGTGGTGATCAAAACACTCCGATCTGAGCATCCCACCATTGAGGAATTAACGCGATTAAAGCACGAGTTCAAAATCCTTCAATCCCTAAACATTGATGGAGTCATTAAACCTCTGGCACTGGAGAATCATCAGAATGGTTTGGCTCTCATTTTGTCAGACTTTAAAGGGGAATCGTTAGCAAAATCTCTTGCAGGTCAGCCCTTGGAGTTGAGTTGCTTTTTACAAGTTGCGATTCAACTGGCTTCAACCTTGGCGCAACTGCATCAAAACAATATTATTCATAAAGATATTAATTCTCACAACATCATTATTAATTCCAGAAAGCAAGTTCAGATTATTGATTTTAGTATTGCTTCTTATTTATCAAGAGAAAATCAAACCAGCAATCCTTCTGATTTGCTTGAAGGCACACTTGCATACATGTCACCCGAACAGACTGGGCGAATGAATCGCTCGATCGACTACCGGACTGATTTCTATTCGTTGGGTGTCACTTTCTATGAACTGCTAACAGGTCAACTGCCGTATCAAACCGCTGACCCTTTAGAGCTGATTCACTGCCACATTGCGAAAACTCCGGCGTCTCCTGAAGCGCTGAATCCCAGCATTCCTTCAGCCGTGTCTGACCTAGCGATGAAATTGCTGGCTAAAACCGCAGAAGAACGTTACCAAAGCGGGCTAGGGCTGAAAGCAGATTTAGAAGTGTGTCTAAGAATGCTGCAAACGGCGGGTGACATTGCTCCCTTTCAGATTGGAGAGCTGGATTTATACAGTCAATTCTCGATTCCGCAGAAGTTGTATGGACGCGAACCGGAAGTTCAGGTGTTGATCAATGCTTTCGGTCGCGCTCAGGCTGGCAGCACGGAGATGCTGCTCGTGAGTGGTTATTCTGGGGTTGGCAAGTCTTCTTTGGTCAACGAAGTTCACAAATTGATTAGCGCAAAGCGCAACTTTGTAGAAAACGCGTCGCACGCTTCGAGAAAAATTGGGCATTCGCGCGGCTATTTTATTTCCGGCAAGTTTGATCAATTTAAGCGAAACATTCCTTATGCTTCTCTGATTCAAGCCTTTCAGGAATTGATGCGGCAGCTTTTGACAGAGAGCGATCGCAATATCGCTGATTGGCGATCGCGGCTGTTAGACGCGCTCGGCTCAAATGGTCAAGTTCTGATCGATGTCATTCCTGAAGTAGAACGGATTATTGGAGCGCAGCCCGCCGTTCCTCAGTTGGGGGCATCCGAATCCCAAAACCGATTCAATCGAGTCTTTCAACAATTTATCCGGGTCTTTAGTCAACCCGAACATCCCCTAGTTGTGTTTCTAGATGATTTGCAATGGGCAGATCTGTCTTCTCTCAAATTGGTTGAACGGATTGTGGCTGATCCAGAATGCCAATATTTACTACTGATCGGAGCCTACCGAGACAATGAGGTTAGCGCCACCCATCCATTGCTACAAACCTTAGAGCAGATTCAACAGAGCGGCGCAACGGTAAATCAGATTATCCTTCGCCCTTTAACCCAAGCGCATGTGAACCAATTAGTCACGGATACCCTCCGCACTGACCTTACCGCCGCCCAACCTTTGGCGAACCTGGTGTTTAACAAAACTCAGGGCAATCCGTTTTTTCTGACTCAACTGCTCAACTCCCTTCATCAAGATCAGTTGCTGTCATTCAATTTCAGTCACCGCAGATGGCAGTGGGATATGGCAGATCTGCAAAACATTGACATCACTGAAAATGTGGTTGAGTTGATGGTGGGTCAAGTTCAAAAGCGATCGCGAACGACGCAGAATATTTTGAAATTAGCGGCTTGTATTGGTGACCACTTCACGCTAGATGTTTTAGCGATCGTGCATGAAAAATCTCAATCCGAAACGGCAAAAGATTTGTGGGAAGCCTTACAAGCCGGTTTAATTCTGCCGCTGTCTGAAGCGTATAAAATTCCCCTCATGCTAGAAGCTTCAGACACGCTGCAAGCTGATCTTCCTAAAGAAGTGGGTTACAAGTTTTTGCACGATCGGGTGCAGCAAGCCGCTTATTCCCTCATTCCAGAGTCGCAGAAGCAAGAAACACATCTTAAAATTGGTCGATTACTGCTTCGCAATACTCCACCGGAAGACCGTAAAGAAAACATTTTTGCGTTAGTGAATCACCTTAATTATGGGGCTGATTCACTAACGTTAGAGTCAGAAAGAGATGAGTTAGCTGAACTCAATTTGATGGCAGGGCAGAAAGCGAAAGCAGCAACGGCGTATGAATCTGCGATTCGCTACCTAAAAGCGGGATTGAGCCTATTGAGCGCTAACAGTTGGCAGCAGCAGTACCCGTTAACGCTGGCGCTCTACGAAGCCGCGATCGAGACGGCCTATCTCAATGGCAACTTTGAGCAGATGGAGCAATGGGCAACCCGTGTCTTGCAGCAGGCGAACAGTGCGATCGATAAGATGAAAGTGTATGAGATTAAAATTCAAGCTTGTATGGCGCAACTCAAACCGCTTGAAGCGGTCGAAATTGGCTTACAAGCGCTAGATCTACTGGGAATGAAGTTGCCAGCGTCGCCGAGTCCTTTAGAGATCCAGCAGACGATCGCTCAGACCGCCGCAAATTTGGCTGGGAAGAACATCTCAGGTTTGATTGATTTACCAACAATGACAGAACCCGATAAACTGGCAGCCGTGCAGATGCTCACCAGCTTAGGTTCTCCTACTTATCAGTCTGCGCCGACCCTATTTCCATTAGTGATTTGCGAACAGGTAAATCTATCGATTCGCTACGGCAATGCTCCGTTTTCAGCCTATGGCTATGTTTGTTACGGAGTCATTTTAAACGGGATCATGCATGATCCTGAGTCCGCGTATCAGTTTGGTCAACTAGCGTTTAATCTAGTCGAACGGTTCAACATTTTAGCGCTCAAGACGAGTACACTTTTTGTGGGCGGATCATGTACGGTGCATGGCAGAGTTCATGCTAGAGAAACGCTACCACTATTACTGAACGGATATCAAAGTGGACTAGAGAACGGACACTTTGAATATGGTGGGTATGCGGCTATGCAACGCTGCCAATATTCCTATTTTATCGGTCAAGAACTCACAAAACTTGAGCCAGAAATGGCGATGATTAGCGATGCGCTGGCTCAACTGAATCAAGAAAATGCTTTGAGTTGGAATCAGATTTTTCAGCAGAGTGTGCTTAATTTGCTGCACCCTTCTGAGCATCCATTCTGTTTAGTCGGGAATGCCTACAATGAAGAGAAAGCATTACCCATTCTTCAAGCAGCAAATGATAGAACAGGTCTGCACTATCTTTATTTAAATAAACTCATTCTTTGTTATTTATTTGAAGAGCATCAGCAAGCTCTAGAAAACGCTGCGCTAGCCGAAGACTATTTAGATGGAGTGACGGCATTCTTGGCTGTCCCTGTGTTTTACTTCTACGATTCGTTGGTTCATCTTGCGAGGCTTTCGAGCTTGGCGGAGCCAATTGCGTCATCGGCAGCGGCGCAAAATATTCTCAGCAAAGTGAGAAGCAATCAGGAAAAAATGCTCGTCTGGGCAAACCATGCTCCGATGAATTTCCGGCATAAGTATGATCTAGTTGAGGCAGAGGCGGCGAAGCTGTTGGGGAATCGGATTGATGCGATGGATTTATACGATCGCGCGATCGCAGGCGCTAAAGAGCACGGATATCTCCAAGAAGAAGCGATCGCGAATGAGCGAGCCGCAAAGTTCTATTTCTCGATTAACAGAACTAAATTTGCTAAAGAATATTTGAGTAATGCTTACTATGGCTATGTGGGTTGGGGCGCAACGGCTAAGGTCAGACGTTTAGAAGCACAGCATCCCGACATTTTTTCTCGACAGCCGAGAGAATCAAGCGAGGACAATCCGCGATCTTACACTACAACTAAAAAGTATTCTGAAACGTTAGATCTCGCGACTGTTATGAAAGCGTCTCAAGTGCTTTCTAGCGAGATTGTCCTCGATAGACTGCTGACCAAGTTTATGCAACTTGTCATTCAGAATGCTGGTGCAGAAAAAGGATTTTTGCTGTTAGAAAAAGCGGGAGAGTTGCAGATTGAAGCATCTGGAACTATTGATCATAATCAAATAACCGTCGAGCAGCCTAGAGCAATTAGCACTTCGCGCAACTCTGAAGGCATCGCATTACCCGCTCTTTGCCCCATGTCTGTTGTGAATTATGTGGCGAGAACGGGCGAGCCTATTGTGTTAAGTGATGCCACCCATGACGGGGCTTTTACACTAGATGCTTATATTGCAGAACAGCAACCCAAGTCCCTGTTGTGTGCGCCCATTTTGCATCAAGGCAAGCTGACTGGTGTTCTTTATTTAGAGAATAATTTGACGATCGCAGCCTTTACCCCAGAGCGACTAGAAGTTCTGCAATTACTTTCGTCTCAAGCGGCGATCTCGATCGAAAATGCGCGGCTGTATACTGACTTAGCAGAAGCGAATCGCACCTTAGAAGCAAAGGTAGAAAAGCGAACCCTAGAATTGCAAGCTAAAAATTTGCATTTGCAACAAGAAATTAGTGAACGCCAACGGGCAGAAGAAGTGGCGGATGCGGCCAACCGGGCGAAGAGCGAATTCTTAGCTAATATGAGCCACGAACTCCGCACGCCGCTCAACGGCATTCTAGGCTATGCCCAAATTCTGGGGAAGGATGCGGCGCTAACAGACTTACAAAAGAATGGGATCAAGGTCATTCGTCGCTGCGGCGAACATTTGCTGATGTTGATCAACGATGTTTTAGATGTGTCTAAAATTGAAGCCCGAAAAATGGAACTTCACCTCGATGATTTCTACTTTTCGGAGTTTCTAGAGGGAATTGTAGCCATTTGTGGAATTCGGGCTGAACAAAAAAGAATTGCTTTTACGTATAGCGCGCTGTCGCCATTGCCCCAATTAGTTCAGGCAGACGAAAAACGATTGCGGCAAGTTCTGTTAAATCTGTTGGGCAATGCGGTTAAATTCACGGAGAAAGGGGAGGTCACGTTCAAAGTTGGCTATCTATCGGCCTTTGAGCCAAACACTCGCCTCACCTCAAAAATTCGATTTCAAGTCGAAGACACGGGCGTTGGCATCATCCAAGAGCAGCTCCAGGAAATCTTTTTGCCCTTTAGACAAGTGGGCGAACAGCGCGGGCGAACGGAAGGAACCGGATTGGGATTGGCGATCAGCCGCCAACTGGTTCAACTGATGGACAGTGATATCCAGGCACAAAGCGCTCCGGGAAAAGGAAGTATTTTCTGGTTTGATTTAGACCTGGCTGAAGTGTGTCATCTGTCAAATTTTACGATCGCTGGTGCTACGATTCGTGGGTTCAACGGCGATCGCAAAACCATCCTGGTTGTAGACGACAAAGAGCCAAATCGTCTGGTGTTAATCAATCTGCTACAGCCGCTTGGGTTTGAGGTGTTTGAAGCAACCGACGGTCAAGACGCCCTGCAAAAGGCGCGTCAGTTTCAGCCGGATGTAATTTTAATGGACTTAGCCATGCCGACGATGGACGGGTTTGAGGCAACTCGTCAGATCCGGCTCTCTCCAGACTTACAGCAGACGGTGATTATTGCGACCTCGGCAAGTGTCTTTGAAATGGATCAACAGCAAAGCCAGAGCGTCGGCTGCAATGGTTTTTTGTCGAAACCCATTCGGGAAGCAGAGCTACTAGAGCAGCTATCGATTCACCTGAAGCTGGAATGGATTTATGAACCCTCCATCGAGTTAAACCGCCCACAGCCAGACCGCATTGAGCCAAACCGTGTTGAATCAAACCGCACGAGTCCATCTTTGCTCACTCCTCAAGCTCCAATGATTGCTCCCCCTGCCGAAGAAATTGCGGCTTTACTAGATTTAGCCAGGATGGGTGACTTGAGAGCGATCGCAGAGCGAGCCGCTAAACTGGAATCACGCGATTCGCAATGGATACCCTTTGCAGCGCATCTCCGCCAACTCACAAAAACGTTTAGAAGACGACAAATTCTGGAGTTTATTAAACAATTCCAAATGACCGATTGAAATTACTGATTGAAATGATTGAGTGAAAATTTATGGCTGATCAGGGCGTCGTCCTCATTGTGGATGACACACTTACAAATTTAGAAGTGTTATTTGATTCTCTCATCAACGCCGACTTCAAAATCTTGGTGGCGGAGGATGGCGAAAGCGCGATCGACACGGCCAACTATGCATTACCCGATCTGATTTTGCTTGACATTCTCATGCCCGACATCGACGGATTTGAAACGTTTCGTCGGTTGAAAGCGAATCATGCCACCGCAGACATTCCAGTCATCTTTATGACGGCACTAAGTGAAACGGTGGATAAAGTAAAAGGCTTTGCTCTAGGGGCAGTAGACTATATTACAAAGCCTTTTCAGCAAGAAGAGGTACTTGCTCGCGTTCAAACTCATTTGCGGCTTCGACAGCTTACCAAGCAACTCCAAGAACAAATGGCACGCGAACAAGCCATTCGCGCCGAAGCAGAAGCCGAACGCAGCCGAGCCACGAACATTCTAGAAAGCATTACAGATGGGTTTTTCGCGCTCGATCAAGAGTGGCGGTTTACTTACTTAAACCCCCAAGCAGAGCCGCTCCTGCAACGAAAGCGAGAGGATTTGTTAGGTAAAAACATTTGGGATGAGTTTCCCGAAGCCATTCACTCGCCGTTTTATCAGAAATATCATCGTGTCGCAACCCAACAAATCAGCGTTGAATTTGAAGAATTTTATCCCCCTTTAAATGTTTGGTTTGCTGTTCATGCCTATCCTGCCAAAAATGGGATATCGGTTTATTTTCAGGACATTACGACGCGAAGAATGGCGCAGGAAGAATTGCAGCGTCAGTATCAGCGATCGCAGCTATTCGCAGAAGTCACCCTCGAAATTCGTCAGTCGTTAAATCTTGACGAAATTCTGCAAACCGCCGTTACCGAAGTCCAAAGAATTTTGCAGGCCGATCGCGTGCTGATCTATCAATTATGGGCAGATGGAAGCGGGAGCGGAGTTGCCGAGGAGGTATTACCAGGCTGGTCGCCCGTGCTAGGGAGAAAATTTCCGGAAGAGGTGTTTCCCATCGAGTACCGAGAGCAGTACCGCCAGGGACGAGTCTGTAATATTCCAGATGTCACCGATCAGAAAGAGCATGTTCCGTCTTGTTTGATCGAGTTTGTGCAACAGTTTCAGGTCAAAGCCAAATTAGTGGTGCCGATTTTAATCAAATCAGAACTCTGGGGATTGCTGATTGCTCATCAATGTGGCGCTCCTCGTTCCTGGACTTCTTTTGAAGCAGAACTGCTTCAGCAACTCGCCGATCAGATTGGCATCGCCATCACTCAAGGGCAATTACTAGATCAAGAGACTCGTCAGCGTCAAGAACTCGGTCGTTCTAATGCTGATCTACAACAGTTTGCCTACATTGCGTCTCACGATCTGCAAGAACCGTTGCGCATGATCACGAGCTATCTCCAGCTATTGGAGCGCCGTTATAAAGATCGCTTAGATGAAAACGCCAGCGAATTTATTGGCTATGCGGTAGAGGGAGCGGCTCGGATGAAGACGCTGATTAATGACTTGTTAGCCTATTCACGTGTCGGAACTCACGGTAAAGCATTTGAGCATATCGATTGTACGGCGAGCGTCAAGCAAGCGATCGCGAACCTCAAGCTCTCCATTGCTGAGAATCAAGCAACCATTACCTGGGATGAGTTGCCCGAAGTTGTGGCAGATAGTACCCAACTGACGCAGCTATTCCAGAATCTAATTAGTAATGCCATTAAATTTCGCAGCGTAGTTCCTCCAACCATTCATATTTCAGCCATATCTCAAGCCGAGAACTGGCTCTTTCGAGTCCAAGACAACGGCATTGGCATTGAAGCTCAATACGCTGACCGAGTTTTTGTCATCTTTCAGCGTTTGCATAATCGAGCCGAATATCCAGGAACAGGAATTGGGTTAGCAATTTGCAAAAAAATTATAGAGCGGCATGATGGGACTATATGGATAGAGTCTGAACCTGGAAAAGGTTCAACGTTCTGTTTTACCATTCCAGAGCAAGCATGACGGAGTCATCAATTTTGAGTACCGAATGTCCTGAAAGACTGATCGAGATTTTGCTCGTGGAAGACAATCCTGGTGATGTCAGACTGACCCAGGAAGTTCTGAGGGAGGGCAATATCTTCAACCACTTGAGTGTCGTTGAAGATGGGGTTCAGGCGCTCGAATTTTTGCAGCAGCAAGGGAACTACAGTCACTCTCCCCGTCCCGATTTAATCTTGCTCGACTTGAATCTGCCCCGTAAAGATGGGCGGGAAGTTCTTGCAGAAATTAAATTCAGTACACACTTAAAACGGATTCCGGTAATCGTTCTAACCACGTCTCAATCAAAGGAAGACGTTCTCAGAGCCTATAACTTTCATGCCAATTGTTACATCACAAAACCGATTGATTTAGAGCAGTTTATTAAAGTTGTTCGCTCGATTGAACTGTTTTGGCTCACCATCGTAAAACTTCCAGCAGAGTAAAGATATGAATGATCAGATGATTAAAGTCTTGCTCATTGAAGACAACCCTGGCGATGCGCGGTTGTTGCAGGAACTCTTGGTGGATGTACCCTCGGTGGCGTTTGGGCTAGAGCAGGTCGATCGCTTAAGTAGTGGTTTGACACGGCTTCAAGAAGGCAATTTTGATGTCATTCTGCTAGATCTTTCTTTACCCGATACTCAGGGATTGGAAACCTTTGTCACCCTCTACAGTCGCGCTCGAAATACGCCGATCGTCGTCATTACAGGTTTAAATGACGAAACAGTCGCCATTCATGCAGTCCAGGCAGGCGCACAGGACTATTTGGTGAAGGATCAAGTGACGGGCGATGTCCTCGTGCGATCGCTGAGATATGCGATCGAGCGTAAGCGAGCCGAACAAAAAATTCGGGAACAAGCGGCGCTGCTAGACATTGCAACAGACGCCATTTTGGTGCGAGATTTAGAGGGTCGAATCTTGTTCTGGAACAAAAGTGCGGAGCGACTCTACGGCTGGAGCACAGACCATGTTCTCGGCGAAACAGATGAATTGCTATACCAGCACCCTTTACCTCAATTTCAGAATGCTCAAAACATTCTGTTTGACCAGGGCGAATGGTCTGGAGAACTTCGCCAGGTAACAAAAAGCGGCGAAGAAGTCATTGTTGAAAGTCGCTGGACGCTGATGCGCGATGATGACCACAAACCCAAATCGATTTTGGTCGTCAGCACCGATGTCACAGACAAGAAAAAACTAGAGGCTCAATTTCTGCGTGCCCAACGCATGGAAAGCATCGGCACGCTGGCGAGCGGTCTAGCTCATGACTTAAACAACATTCTCACTCCTGTTCTAGCAACATCTCAACTGTTGCAGATAAAATTTCCTCACTTAGATGAACATAATCGACGGCTCCTGAAAATGATGGAGATCAACGCAAAGCGCGGAGCGGCTCTAGTCAAGCAAGTCTTACTCTTTGCCCGAGGCGTTGAAGGAGAACAAGCGGTTCTTCACCTGGAGCCGTTAATCTTAGAAACTCAGCATGTTGTGGAAGAGACGTTTCCAAAATCAATTACGACTGATACACATCTTCCTCCAGCGCTTTGGACGATGACTGGAAACGCCACTCAACTCCATCAGGTGTTGATGAATCTCTGTGTCAATGCTCGGGATGCCATGCCCGGTGGAGGTACGTTGACTATTTCTGCGGAAAATGTGTTGCTCGATGAAAAGTGTACCCAAACAAATCTTGATGCTAAGGCGGGTTCCTTCATTAAAGTAACGGTTGCTGATACCGGGACGGGTATTCCGCCAGGAACCCTAGATCGAATGTTTGAGCCGTTTTTTACGACCAAGGAAATTGGTAAAGGCACAGGGCTGGGTCTGTCTACTGTTATTGGCATCATGAAGAGTCACGGTGGTTTTGTGACGGTGTCTAGTGATGTTGGACGGGGAACACAGTTTAATCTATTTTTTCCCGCTGCGATCGCAGCCGAACCTGAGGAGACAAACGATCCAGAAATCTTAGCAGGAAATAATGAACTGGTGCTGGTGGTGGATGACGAAGCGGCTATCCGTGACAGCAACAAAGTGTTGTTAGAAGCCTACAACTATCAGGTGCTGACCGCTTGCGATGGCATTGAGGCGCTCGACCTTTACATCAAGCACAAAGACAAAATTAGCTTGGTGCTGGTGGATATGATGATGCCTGTAATGGATGGTGAGATCACCATTAGCACGCTACAAAAAATTAATCCGCAGGTCAAAATTGTTGCCGTTAGTGGACTGGTCTCTAGCTCTCAAACTGCTGGGGTAGCAAGTTCAGCGTTCTTACCCAAGCCTTACACCGCCGAAGAACTGATCAAAATCGTCAGTCAGGCTTGCAGAGCAAGTTTAGCTTAAAGGATGTTATGAGCTTTAGCAGGTTTCCATCTAATTGCGTTTGTGATGCTGATGGTTAGACAGGTTGTTGAAATCCGGTTTCAAAGTCCATAAAGTTCTCTAGCGCGATCATTAATCAACTAAAAACCTGACTCACATAGCAGGCTCATCGCCTTCTCGTGTCCATAAACATGAATTAGCAGCCTGACTATCCAAGCATAAGACGCTCCAAGCTCAAACTCAGCATCCATAAACGGAACATCTGGCTTCCAAAATGACAAAAACTCCTGAATGGGACGACCGATTTGGCTACACTTCAACGTCAGAAGATCCGCCAAGGCTTCGTCGCCCCCCCATAGCGCACAGTGTGCTCCATGCTCGACTACCATTACCCATCGCTTGTGGGCTGAGTATAGAATGTACCTATCGGCAAAGAGAGAAGGTCTTTCTGTGTCCATAAACTCTTGAGCGATTCCTTCATCATTGAAGGCGTACTCTACCTGAGCGGTAGGGACATAGTAGTATGAGCTAGGTGTTGTCTCTAATAGTCCCCTGCGATTCATATAAGTTGTTCTGCCTTCAAAATCAACATAAAGTCCAGGGTCATGAACGGAACGCATAACGTCTGCAAGGGCAAAAACCAAGTCGTCGTCAATTTGAGTATCACAAGGATAGATGATATGACGCGATAGTAGCTTGTCGGTGAAGTAAGTCTCCAGTATTTGATCGCCCTTGAGTTCGATTGTGAGTTGCTCAACAATTGGCTTAAGCTCAGTTTCATACTCATCCTGGGTGAGGGCACGCATCATTTTTTCTTCACCTCCAGTGTTTCAACATTAGAGAACATTGTTAGCCTAAAGAATAAAATAGCCCTGCGGCAACTAGAAAGGGTTGTAAACTTCTCACTAAGCTAAAGGCATGATCAGAAAACCATGTTTAACAGACTTGCGTGAGATACCGCGAATATAAGTGGGAAAAAACGAGCAACCGAGTGCAGTAATTCTGGACAAAAGAAAGGATTTGCAAGTCATCTCCAGCAGCCCGGAGTCGTTATGTCTCGCACCAATTCGGTCATCAATTTACTTGCCTAGCCATTTTTCTAGGTTAGGTTCTACCCATTTCTCCGATGTCGAAGCGCGATCGCAGTTGGCATTCTGTAATTACGCCCACATTACAGAGGATTGGTCATGACCGCTTCAGACCCATTTCATGTGTTATCTACATTTTCAACTCAGTTAGCTGACGCGGTTGAACAAGCCGGACGATCCATTGTGTCTGTGAATGCTCGCCGTAAACTGTCGTCAAGCGGCATCTATTGGAGAGAAGGCATTGTTGTCACCGTCGATCATGCGATTCGACGCGAAGAAGAGATTGCCATCACCTTGCCCGATGGGCGCACAACAACCGCCACCATTGCCGCCCGCGATGCCCGAACCGATTTAGCCTTGCTGAGCATCCAAGCGGTTGATTTGCCGACCGCAGAGGTTGTGAATGCCGATCAGGTTAGAGTAGGACAGATAGCCCTTGCGATCGCCCGCAATGCAGACGCCGCAATCAGTGCCAGCATGGGCATCATTAGCTCGCTCAGTGGGAGTTGGCGCTGGCACAGAGGCAGGCGAGGGGACACCTTGATTCGTCCATCGCTGCTGCTCTATCCCGGATTTTCGGGCGGGGCCTTGGTGAGCGCAACAGGACAAATCATTGGCATGAATACGGCGGGGCCGCATCACATGAGCGTTACCATTCCAGCCGCGACGGTCGATCGGGTGGTGGATCAACTGCTACAACAAGGCACGATCGCACAGGGCTATTTAGGGCTTGGAATGCAAGCGGTACAGTTGCCCGATTCAATGCAGCGATCGCTGGATCTGGCTCATTCAACAGGTGTGATTGTTGTAAGCATCGAGCCAAACGCTCCAGCCGATCAAGCAGGTATCTTAATTGGCGATATTGTAGTGACGTTGAATGGAACCGCACTTGCAGATGTCAGCGATGTTCATGCGGTGTTAGATAGCCAGCAGATCGGGCAAGTTCTCTTGGCCCAAGTGGTTCGCGGCGGAGCCTTAGTCGAAGTTTCCATTACGGTTGGAGAACGCTCAGGGAGGAACGGCTAATGGTAGTAGAGGTAATAGAGGCGTTTGCAACCGTGGCAGAGTCGTTGCGCCAATCTACAGTACGAATTCGAGCGGGTCGCGCTGGAATTGGATCGGGCGTGATTTGGCGAGCGGATGGATGGATTATCAGTAATGCTCATGTGGTGCGATCGCTTGGAACTCGTCACCGATCGGATCAGACGACGATCGAACTGGCAGATGGACGCCAATTTCTCGCGTCTGTGGTGTCGCAAAATGTGCAGCGAGATTTAGTTGCGCTGCACATCGAGGCGGACGATTTACCCGCGATCGCAGTGGGTGACAGCGATCGCCTGAGAGCGGGAGAATTAGTCTTTGCAGTAGGGCATCCGTTGGGTGTCACCGGCTCAGTGACGATGGGTGTCATTCAGACGGCATCAGCAAAAGCTTGGGTTCAAGCCGATGTTCAGCTTGCGCCCGGCAATTCGGGTGGAATTCTGGCCAATGCTCGCGGTGAGGTGATTGGCATCAATACCATGATTGTAAATCGGTGTGGATGGGCGATTCCGAGCCGTGTGGTTGAACAATTCTTAGATGCTCCTGTAGCACGTCCACATTTGGGGGTGACACTGGAAGTTTTGAAAGTACAGCTTAATCGTCGTCCTGCGTTCGGATTGTTAATTAGCGCGATCGCGCCTAACAGTCCCGCCGAGCAAGCTGGATTCCGCGTTGGAGATGTGCTAATTGGCGTTCGTGGTGTGCCGTTTCAGACGCCGCACGAACTCACTCAGATTCTAGATTGCTCAACGGTCGGAGATGGATTAGCGATCAATCTTTTGCGAGGCGAACAGCATCTGATCTTGAGCGTAATTCTACAAAGTCCTTCCGAACCTCAAGCGGCATGAGTGCGGTACGTGTTGTCGTCGTTGCCCAGTCGATTGTGATGCAAGCCGGGTTAGAAGCCTTGCTGGCTACCGATCCGAGTGTCGAAGTGATCGGGCGGGCTGTGGGATGGGCGGCACTCTCAGAAACGCTTCAGGTGCTTCAACCCGATGTCATGTTGGTAGAGTGGAATCCTCAAATCGCAACCTTAGTGGAGGATATTGAGTTAGAGGAGTGCGCGATCGTAGTGTTAATGAACGACGAACTCGAAGACACGATGAGCGCAGAGGCAATTGCAGCACTGTTGCGCTCAGGTGTGCAAGGAATCTTACCGCTGGAAGCGGCAGCAGATGAGATCATCGCCGCGCTCAAAGCAACCGCGACTGGACTCACTGTTCTGCATCCTGATGTGTTAGAGATGTTGTTAGCATTGCCGTCTCGCTCAGCGTCTGAGAGGTTGATGTCGGGGTTGACTGCTCGTGAAACGGAGGTCTTAGGCATGTTGGCAGAAGGATTGGGCAATAAAGCGATCGCGCGTCGCCTCAACATTTCTGACCATACGGTAAAGTTTCACATCAGTTCAATCCTAAGTAAGCTGAATGCTTCTAGCCGAACCGAGGCAGTTATTCTAGGTGCAAAACAAGGTTGGATTTTGCTTTAGGACAGTATGAGGGCATGGCAGCTGCCATGCCCTCATAAAAGAAGTCGTTTGCAGCATTTTTTGAATGGGCATAACGATGCTCAAAGCATCTGAATTCCGCCACTCACTGGCAAATAAGCCCCTGTGATAAATCTCGCTTCTTCAGATGCCAACAGTAGAATTGCTCCTGCAACATCTTCTGGCAGTCCATTCCGTTTGAGTGGGATCGTTTGAGCAGAAGCCTCTTTGTGATCCTGTGGCAACTGCGCCGTGGCATCTGTCAGCGTTAGTCCGGGGGCAACCACATTGGCGCGAATCCCGTAAGGACCTAGTTCCAAGGCAAGGCTTTTGACAAAGGCATCTAATCCAGACTTGGCGGTACTGTGGGCAATAAATCCCTCGCCTGGATGGCGAGACAAGCCGCTGCTGACCGCAATAATGCACCCTCGCTGCTGTTCGATCATGGAGGGCACGATCGCTTTGCACGGGAAAAATGCTCCTTTGAGTTCTCCAAGCAGTTTCGCCTCAAAGTCTTCCCATTGGTAGTCTGTAAAGGGAGCCGTTGGAAAATTAGCATTGGCATTGATGATCAGCGTATCAATAAAACCGAATGTCTCTGTGACCTGCTGTACCATTGCACTGACTTGCTGAGGATCACGCACGTCTGCTTTCACGGCAACTGCCCGACTGCCCTCTGATGAAATTGCCTCAACAACCTGCTGAGCAGCGGCTTCACTGCCATAGTAGTTCACCCCAACAGCAGCACCCTGTTGTCCTAGAAGTTTTGCGGTAGCAGCTCCAATTCCACGACTCGCTCCTGTAATGAGAACGACGCGATCGCGCATCAGCTTCTGCTGATCTGAGGTTTGGTTTTGTTGCGATGGTGTAGTAACCATAGTTTGATCTTGTTGAGTATTTAATCAGCTTTAACGAGGAATGATTGGTTCCATTGACCTGAGAAAACAAAGTCATGCAATGGTTTGCGGGTCCGTGGAGCTAAGGCTCTTTGCTGGAGCTTGTCGGACAATGTGTGTGGATCGCCCAAATACCCCAGCGCGATCGCAGCAACTGGTTCGTAGCCATCGGGAATATTGTAGGTCTCGCGCGCTTTAGCCACATCAAATCCTGCCATCTGATGGATCACTAATCCTAGCGCCGTTGCTTGAATGGCTAAGTTAGCCGCTGCTGCTCCGACATCATGAAATGCGTGTCGGTTCTCCACACCGTTACGCTCAAAGTGAAGCTTTGCTACAGACAGCATCAGCACGGGAGCCGTCTTTGCCCACTCTTGATTACCTTCCGCCAAGCAACCCAACAAGCGATCGAACTCGGCTTTGTGATCTTTTGTTGCAACAATAAAGCTCCAAGGTTGCTCATTAAAGGAGGATGCTGCCCATCGGGCTGCTTCTAAAACGCTGGATAATTTTTCTGGTTCAACAGGCTGATCTGAGAACGCTAAAGGACTCCAACGGTGCTGCAACACCTCTTCGATGGGATACTGAGTGTCCGCTGTTTTGTCTGTTGTTAAGCCAGTTCTAACCGCATTGTCTGTCATGTCATGAACCTCCAGTAATCAAAATAACCTGATTGTTTAGGTCATACAGTCGAGCGCGTCGCTCACAATCTAGCAGTGACCAGCAGAAGCGGGTTGAGTAATGTAACAAGAACTCCTGTTGTCAGCTTCAGTAGATCCAGATAGATCATAATTGAAGAAGCTCCTGATGATTGCACCAGCAAGTTAGCTTCAGCAGGATTGTGAAGTAGCAAAATCATTGAAGCGATAACAACGAAAAGTTGCATGGGCTTATACTAAACCCCTTAAGAGCATTCTTCCTCTGACTTAAGTTGCGCTACACACACCATTCAAGATGTCGGAAGGAGTAAACCCGTTTGGAGTTTGGATGTGAACGTAAATCCAACAACAGCAAAAAAAGAAGATGCCGCTCGTGAACGCTGTGTATAATGACTGGCACAACAACAAACCTAACAACACCTGTTAAGCGAAATCCACAATGACCTACTCTATCTTGAGCCATGACTCGAAACAACAACTTGAGCAAGAGCGATCGCGGCTCGTGCACGAACGCGAAACGATCATCGAATCGGTGACCGCAGAGATTAATCGCCTCATTCAGCACATTGATGCCTTGCTAGGAAGCGAAGGAACGGCTGAGGTGAATGGTACTGTTGATACGGCAGTTCCTACTGCTGATGCGGCAGTTCCTACTGCTGACGCGGCAGTTCCTGCTAAGGGAACGCGGAAAGGAAAGGCGAAAAGCACAACTTCAGGCGCGGGTAGCCCTGCCAAGTCCCAAGAGAGCGCACCTTCTTCCGATGAGGTTGCTGCACCAGATGACGGGCAACAAAAACGGAAGCGACGTAAATCAAAATCGTTTGATGCAGAAGATCTCAACTCTGAGTTTAAGGGTCTAACTGCGATCGATGCCATGATCCAGGTGATGAGGGAAGCGGGGGAGCAAGCCTTTTCGACGGATGAGATGATCCAGCAGGTGTATGGAGAGTTTGAAGAGTCGGAGATGCCAAGAGCGCGGAAAAGCGTAGCAGGTGTGTTAGCTCGCGGCGCACGGTTCAACACGTTTGACAAAGTGCAAGAGAAGCCAGCGCGATATAAATTGAGTGATTCTGTCGCTTCTGCATAAATTCAGAGCAACCGATCGCAGGCAGTAGCGCGCGATCGCAGCTTAGGACACTGTAGGTTGAGACAGGTAGGTTGGCATCGATTTGGTGAAGCTGCTACCCCGATCAAAACGAGGTAGCAGTGAACACAACTCTGGACAGACGGCAGTTTCTTTAGCGTTTGGCTACTTTGAATGTACTGTCTGTCACAGTTATTCCACCATGCTGTATCGTAGCGTCACTCAAGATCGGATTTGCATCACTCAACCTACCCACGCTTGGGTGGCTGGACAGTTAGCGCAGGCATGGGGCAATGACAGTTTTGGTGCTTTCGCGCCCCGTGAGGCAGTATGTCTGGGGGCGGAGCAGCATGATATTGGGTGGTTGCCGTGGGAAGCGGCTCCTACCTTCAATCCTAAAACTGGGTATCCTCACAGCTTTAGGGAAGTTGCACCAGAAGTACACACCAAGCTATGGGCAGGCGCGAAACAGTTGGCGATGCCGATGGGACGCTATGTTGCGCTCCTAGTTTCGCTGCACGGGACTGGGCTATACGAACGCTTTACGAGTTGGCAAGGCTCTCCTGAATCTGCTCGTGTTGTTGAAGCGTTTCTGAAGCAGGAAAAGGAGTTCCAGCAAGATCTGATGGCGCGGCTTCGGCAAGATCCGGATTATGCAGCACATGTGACGCCAGACGCGATCTCGCGTAATCAACGATTGGTCGCTGTTTGGGATATGCTGTCTCTCGCCATTTGCATGGGCGTGACCGAGCAACAGCAGTTTGAAGGGGTTCCGCTTGCAACTGGAGACACAACGTTGACCCTAACGCCGATTATTGCAAAGCGCAACTCCGAAGGAACCAGCAGTAACTCTACTCAGCTTCAAGTAGCCCCTTGGTGCTTCCGAGTGTCTTCTGTTGAGTTGCTCTTTGAGGGACGCATCTTGAAAGAACCTGCACTGAACGAAAAAATGATGCAACAGCAGCTTGATAGTGCGCCTTGGGTGACGCTTACCACTACGCTTCGCGCCGCTTGAGCGACTGTTCACCCGTCTATTACGCCTCTTGAGGATTTGCTGCCTTGTCACTCAGTTCGTGGCTAATATTCGTCCCTTGGTGTAGTGGGAGATCGTGCATTCTGGATTCTGAATGAAGTTGTCTACGATCGTGCATTATGACCTCAACTCATTCTGTTGAACAACAGAGGGTGATGGAACGGAGCGCCTGATGCCCGACGGCAGATTCACGACAGATTCAATGATGAAGTCCTACCTGAACAGTTCCGCCACTTTGAGCAGCTAGTTTAGAAGTGAGCATAGCGGTCATCTCTACACCGCTGATTTACAGCAATCCCCGATACCGAATAAAAATCAGCACAACTGCCCACGATCCCAGGGCAACTTTGATGGCAACCAGAATGTTAAGCAGGGGAACTGCTCCACCGCTAATCAGTACACCCAACTCCCCGTGGGGAAGTTCAACCCCTGCTAGGGTGAGCACTGACAAAACAATGAAAACAAGCACTGAAACCTTTTCCCAGGTGGCAGCGTGCCAACGTTGATAGATCGACTCCATCCACTCGGAGGATGAGGTAATCGCCACCAGTCCGATCGCCGTTCCGCCTGCGACGCCTGCCGCAAACCCACCTCCCGGGCTTAGGTGTCCTCGAATCGCCAGTTCAACCCCCACGATCGCGGCAATGGTTGCTCCCAGTTGTGCCAGCACAATCGAGGGCTGGTCGGTAAACCGATAAATGGTGCAGAATGGGCGCTCGTTTGCCAGCAGGAATTGAGCGCCCATAATGGAGAGCGTAAACACGATGACTTCAAAAATCGTGTCATACAGCCGATTTCTGAAAATGATGCCTGACACTGCGTTAGGCACACCGCTATCTTGCACAACGGCTTCAACAATCGACAGATCGGAGGTATCTGCGATTGGGTTGGGCATGATCAGGAATTTGATGAACAGGGCAATTCCTGCTGCAACGTAGAGCCATTTCATTTAATGCTTCTCTCCTGAGTCTGTTGCTGTGACGTAGGTGAGGGTGGTGGCGGGCGATGCCAATTCAGTTTGCAGGATGTCATAGAGACGGTGGATCCGGACTGCCGTGTGATAGGGTTGCCGTCCGGATTCAATTTCTGCCGAGTCATGCTCGTCCTCGTGCGATCGCTCAATACAAGTGACGTGGACTTCTTTTTCTATCAAGGCTCGGTGTAAGGACTGTGGATTAGGATATGGAAGCAGTTCAAGCCGAAGATGGTACTTGCTGCCAATGGTTTGAAGATCAGCAATCAGTTGGAAAAAGGGGGATCGATCATCTGTCTCACCCAATTCATCTTTGAGGACGCCGATCTGCATCACCAGTGATGAACGTACCGCCACGGCGTAGAGCGTCGTGGTCAGCATAGTTCCCACCAACGCCTCAGTTAACGCCACGTCGGCCGCCCCCAAAACTGCATAAACTAGGGCTGCTACCCCTCCAAGGATGCCGCGAATGACTAGGGCATTGTAGGGATTGACCTGGACGGTGAGCATCACCGCCGCGAGTGGCAGCAGGGCAACGATGACATAGATGTAGCTATCATTCATGCTTCCCTCCACTGCTGGAGCAATATGCCAATACGTATCCCAGCACCGTATTCCAGATTGCCAGGGAAATCAGAGCGAGGACGAGCAACGACCACTGATTCGGAATTTTCAGAAGCAGCCCGAAGATAATGCTCATGGAGCCAAGAGTATCGGCAACCGAGAGGCTATGCAGTTTGAATAAGAGCGATCGTTTGCCGAGCAGGGGAAAAGTGCCCCAAAACCAGAAGACAATTCCCACACCGATGCAGATATAGCTGAGGATATTGATCATGCTTCATTCATCCGTTTAATCACATGGGCTAGCAACATTAATCCGGCATTTCCCACACTCAAAATGATTACTCCAACCACTCCAATCATCCAATCACCGCGCAGAACGGAGACCACCAGAATCATCACCGATGTTTTGCTCGCAATACTGGCAAATGCCAACATCTTTTGCCAGATATTCTCATCCTGCCAAGCCTCATAGATGGGAATAAGTAAAGCTAAAATCATGGCAATTAGGATTAAGTTCATCGCCCTTTCCTCCGTTGCACTCGATGAACTTCGTAACAGCCTTCTTCGTGGTATTTCACAACAATTGTTTTGGGTGTAAACGTAATCAGAAAAATATCCAGGAAGATGAGCCCAGGAGAGCGCCGGGGTTTAGCTCGCTCCATCGTGACAGTTTCCTGCGTGTGCGGACAGAACATTAGTTCAAATGCTTCCAAATAGGCCTGGGGAACTGCCACTATGATTTTCCACAGCATCTGCAGCCACTCTTTTAATGCAGTAGGGGCAGTACGGCTATGGGGTATCAGGAAAACAACACAAATACCAATGATGATATTTACCACACTCAGGTTAGCGGTAAGCAAAAACCAGATGACCAGTCGCAAAGTGAGATTGAGATATCCAATCATGCCAGCACCATCCAGAAGAGTAGGATCAACATCAAACTCATCACCCCGATCAAGTGATCAAATTGCTCCAACAAGCGCGGCAGTTTGAGAACAGCTTGTCGAAAAATCAAAAAGTATGCAAGCCAACCAAGAGCGATCGTGACCAGGGGTTTGACAATATTCCCGAAACTATAGGCCTCGTAGTACACGATATTCGCCAGAAATAACCCTCCAATCAGCAGGGCGATCGCGGCCCAAAAACCAGCCTGAATTTTCCCTTGTTTCTCTTGCATTTGATGCGGCAGAAAAATGAACTTGGCAAAGGAGATTGCCGTTCCCACTGCCGCAACATTCATGCCAATGACTTGCCAGGGTAACAGGCTCTTCATGGTCAACACCTTTGCCCCAAAACCAGATAGCAGCGGGAATCCAGAGATTGAGAAACTGGCAATCACCAAAGCAATCCAGATAGGTGTATGGATGGGTGTATGTTGCAGTTCCTTGAGGTTACGACTGGGGAGAACTCCTGCAATTAGGAAGAGTGCTGATTTTACTAAACCGTGGGTCAGAGCATAGAATCCGCCGACTTCTGGCGCAGCGAGAATAAAGCCTAATTGAGAAACTGTGTGAAACGCCAGCATGCGCTTGGTATCTTTTTCAAAAACAGCATAGCCCACGCCCAGCAGAGCAGTCCCCACGCCAAAGATGCGGATCAGAGGGTCAACCTCCTCCACCAACAAGGCACAACGCACCAGCGGCAAGACACCTGCTTTGACCACAACACCTGAGAGCATCGCTGATACAGGGGTTTCCGATTCGGAATGGGTCAACGGTAGCCACAATCCTGATATAAAAATTCCACCCTTAATCAGGAGTCCCAGAAAAATGAGAGCGAGTGCTTCTGGCGGTGCTTCGCGCAGTCCAGTAAACGCAAAGGAACGGTTGGCTTTGTAAACCAGCACTGCGCCCACCAGATAAAACAGCATGGCGACGTTGCTGACAAATAGATAGCGCAACCCGACCCAGATCGATCGATCCGTTCGGGGGTAGGCAATCAACAGAAAAGCGGCAATACTGATTACCTCTAGTGCCACGTACAGACTGATAAAATCCGTACAGACAAATGCGGCATTAACGCTGCCATGCAGAATGATGGTCTGCATGAAAAAGAAAGGGGTCTTACCACTGTTCCAGCAGTAGAGAATGACAGCGGCTGTCACTAACGCATTCGTCAGGATAAAGAAACTACTTAATGGATCAAGCAGTAAGGTTACGCCAAACCGATCCAGGAGTTGCAGCGTCAGCGGTGGTTGACTAAAGAGCAGCAGCGCGTAGCTAATCGACGCGATCGTCATCCCCAATGAGAGGATGCGATTCAGCGGAGGGAGCAGATAGCTGATGAACCCAACAAAAAATGGCAGGGTAATCCAGACAATAGTCAGGGTACTCATGGTGCGTTATTCTGCTCAATTTCACTGGTTTCCAGCGTCGGATTATTCCGTGCCAATTTCATCACCCCTACTAGCATGAGTGCCTGAATCGAAAAGCCGATGACGATCGCCGTCAAGATTACCGCTTGAGGCACCGGGTCGGCGTAATTCCCTCGGCGGGTAGTTGAAAGAATCGGAGTGAACAAGCCATCACGAGATGCGATCAGCACGTAGTAGGCAATCACCCCCGTACTCATGACATCCATTGAGATGATTTTCATCACCAGATTTTTCTTAAAAATGATGCCGAAAAATCCGCACAGGATAGTTGCAAAGATGAATGCTTCTAACATCGGGAATTGATGAGTGGATGGGGAGAGGGATGAATAGGAGGGAGGAGAGCAAAGAGGTGAAGAGGTGAAGAGGTAATTTCATTCTTTTTACTTCTTCGCTGTTTTACTCTTTCACCCCTTTCAGTTTCTCCTCAAGATTCACTCACCACTGTCGCTGGTTCCAGCGCGGCTTCTCCACTAGCGGGTGGCTCTGCGGACTGCCCAAAGGCAATTCGGAGGAAGGGCGGCGCGAGAAATGTAGTCAGAATCACCATGATGATAATGGCAGCTTCTAATGGCTTGCTTAATGCGCCACTGGCAGAACCAATCCCGGCAAACACGAGACCTACCTCACCCCGTGGAATCATGCCAACTCCAATTGCCAGTCGGTTAATGCCCGGTTGACCAAACACTGCCCAACCTGTGACGACCTTGCCGAAGATGGCCACGGCAATCAAAAATACGGCAATCACTAAACCAGCCCGATTTTCAGGAACTGTCGGATTGAGAACACTCAAATCTGCCTTGGCACCAACGGTGACAAAGAAAATGGGAACCAGCAGATCGGCGATCGGTTTTACTAGTTCATCCAATTCATTCCGGACATCGGTTTCATCTAGCACCAGACCGGCGGCAAAGGCACCCAAAATTGCTTCCAGGTGAATTGCGTTACCCAGAAATGCCATAAAGAAGGCAAAGATAAATGCCGGAATCACAATATTGCCGCGAGTTTTCAGTCTATCGACAATGGCAACAAAGGTCTTGTTGAAGATGCCGCCCAACAGGATTGAACCAATCAGGAACGCTGTTGCGCTCACAATCAGGTAAATTACATTAGTCACATCGATTTCACCAGTTTTAGCGAGACTAGCAACCACTGCCAGAACGATAATCCCTAGCACGTCATCGATCACCGCTGCCCCGACAATAATCTGCCCTTCCCTGGATTTAAGCCGCCCCAACTCAGACAGCACTTTAGAGGTAATGCCGATGCTGGTTGCGGTCAGAGCTGCGCCTGCAAAAATTGCCGGAATCGCTGGAACGTTAAATAACATCATTAGCCCAACCGTACCCGCCGCAAAGGGGACAACCACCCCAACACAGGCAACGATCGCCGCTTGGTAGCCTACTTCCTTCAGTTGGCGCAAATCTGATTCCAGCCCGATTTCAAATAGCAGAATAATCACGCCCAGTTCTGCCAGCACCGAAATTACTTCACTCTGGGACTGAAATACACTAGTCAATGCTTCTGGTGCCAGTCCGTTAATCCATTGCAGCACGGTCATAATCACCGAATCAGCAGCCTGCATCCCGCTTTCGGGAAAAACCATCAGATGCAGAGCAGACACGCCAATCATCACCCCAGCAACCAGTTCGCCTAAAACGGGCGGAAAATCCAACCGCTTAGAAATTTCAGCCCCAAATTTACTGGCAAGGTAAATCACCACCAGACTCAGCAGCACGCCAGACAGAATAATGGGTGAATCCTCAGCAACAACGGTCGCCAGGAATGGCATCGGAGCCATGAGAGCGGCTATCCCCCCACTGAAAGGAGGCAGAATGTTGGACAAAATCATGAGTTTAAAGCGATGAAAGTTAAGGGTTTGAGGGAGTTATAAAACTGCGAGGGGTTATGAAAAAGGCAACCGATCAAGGACGGTCATGCTTTGGATTCTTTGAGTAACGGTCACCAAAAAGCCGGAGTCATGACCCGGCTTTTTAGGTCCGCGTCGTCTCGATTCAACAGCCGTCTGGTCCACAGAAACTGTGCCCGTACAGTACCTCCGCGTCACAGATATAGATCATGCCCGCAAAATCGAGGAAAAACTTTATTGCGACCTGATCCGCAATATTCTCGGCCATATCCCGATCCGGGGTGAGCACCTCGAATTTTATATTCGCCGTGGTGTCAGAAACGCTGGGTTGTCCCGACGAGCGCACGTTGCGACTGCCTTTACCGCCGGTTTCCAGAACCGTATAACCGGTTGCCCCGGATTCTTCGATGATATCGGCGATCTTTTTCAGCAGAATCTTTTCCGTGATGATGACGAGCTTTTTGGCTGACTTGGCCATGTTGGTTACCTCCTTACCGTAATTGATCTTATATATTGAGTCGCTTGGTCTACCGGGTCAAGGGAGGGCCGACAGACCGCGACCCGTCTGGGATTAGCTGCCGCTGATCGCCTGGGCAAGCCCGAGGAAGAGCGGTATTCCCACGCCAATCGCAATGGGTGTACCGATAGCTGTGGAGGCACCGATGTAGGCGGAGGGATTGGCCGACGGAATCCCGGCTCGCAACGTGGGTGGGCCTGAGATGTCTGAACTGGAGGAGGCGATGACGGCCAGAACCACTACGCCACCCATGCTGAATCCTGTGGCGTAGTGGGCAATCATACCGAGACCGAAGGCGATGAACCCATGCAACAGCGGTGCCACTACGCTATACACGACGTACCACTGAGCCACCTTACGTAGTTCGCCAAGTCTTGACCAAGCCTCCATACCCATGACCACCATCAAGATCGAAAGCAAGCCGCGAAAGGCGGGATCGTAGAAGCTTTTATAGACACTTTCCGGCTGGGCGAATATGCCAAGAGCAAGACCGAGCAACATTGCCGATAGGGCAGATCCCTGGAGGCTTTCCTGCACGATCGGCCATATTTTGACCCGATTATCCGCAGACTGCTGCTTGCTGAGATACTCCTGCCGGGTGCTGGGATAATCCTGCTGATCGGGATAATCGCCTGCTGCAACGGTCTGCTTGCTGAGATACTCCTGCTTGCTGAGATACTCGCCTGCTGCACTACCCTTCTTCTTCTTGTTGAGATAAATGTTGGCTATCACAATCGCAGTTACGAGCGCTGGGATATCCATGAAGGGATAGAGTGCGCCAGCCCATGCCTCGTATTGGATGTTTTGTCCATCCAGTACCGTCAGGGCGGCGGCCATAGTAGAGCCACTTACAGCACCAAACAACCCCCCGGTCGCAATCGCATCTACGGTTTTGACCTTCGGCAGCTTGGCCAACGTATAGCGCGCGATGAATACAATGAGAATTCCTACTGCTATAGCAAACGCTACGGGTAACACCATCTCCGTTAGGTTGGAATTGCGGATCGCCTGACCACCGGTCAGACCGATTTTCATGAGCAGCATGAAGACGATGATCTGAGTAATCGCCTCTGGAATTACCAATTCGCTACCAAGGGCGGCAATGACCATACCACCAATCAGAAAGCTGAGTGTTGGGGACTGCAACTGCTTAACGAAGTCCATTAAGAACAAGGACAAAAAATCCACGAATACCTCCTTCTCCTCTGATGAGGAGTATTGCAATAAATGAACTAAATGCACTTGCTAGAAGCGACCCATTTCATAGAAAGGATCGGCTACAGATAAAAATCGGCCGGAGAATGGAGTCTGGCATCTGCGATCGCACGCTCAAAGAAGTCTCAACAACAGACTGCCGAGAATGATTGCTGAGCGACTGCAAGCTCTGAAAAACTAAGTCGCAATAGTTAAATCATTTAGATGTTTTTAACTGTACGCTACTCTGAGTAAAGTTACTCATTGAGTGACCAAGAAAAAAGTTTCGGTCTGTATAGGAATTCTTCTATGGTTTTTAGATTACTGGCACCGCGAAGCCAGCGGTCGGGGCAGCAGCCCAACAAGTTGTTGCAGCGGCGGAATAAAGGTGGTTGTGTCGCAATGTCAGGTTTAATAGTGAGGTAAGAAATCTAAAACTTTGGATTAAGCCACAAGTATTTTTTTAATGATAAATAGTCTGAGCCAATCGCGTTACCTTAAGCGATAACTTCAAAGTGTTTTTTACTCAAGCTTACTTGAAACCACTGTTTCCTTTGCCAATTCCATTAGCTTAATGGGAAAGCGCCAGAACTGAGATTTTAATGTTGAGCGAAGTAGGCTTCATCTGATAGTCCGAGGGCTGAACCCCATTCCTGTTTGATAAACTGCCCTATTGTAATTCTGTCCTCATCACTCACCTTCAACACATGACCATTCTCAGCTATGGGACGTTTTACAGCTGTGACCAAATACTTTTTGGCGGCAAAGGAGCTGTTTCAATATCGTTGCCTTAAACAACTCCAAAACCGAAAGTGATACTGGCTCAATCCTGCTATCTCAGCCCTTTTTGGCTTAAAGTAGCTACATTCCGGCTTGACTAAATTTCGTCTTGACTAAGAATCATCTCTATTTCGTCTAAAGAACTTCCAACTGAAGGCACGCGATCGCGTTCGTCGCTGCTGACGATGGCGCAAGGCAGAAGCCTCTCGGCGGCGTCTGCGATTGGCTCTGTCCGAAGGATCGCGAGTCATCGCTTCGGTTCCTTCTTCGCCGATGGGTTTCGGATCGGGTTCTGTTTTTTCGTCTTTGCTGAGCCACCAGTCTACAATCAAGCCGCTCGCTAAGCCGCCCAATGCTCCTAACGCAATACTAAGCAGCGCAGAATAGCCACTCCAATATAGGCTAAGCAAAAACAAAAGCCAGACCTGCAACCCGGCTGAAAACCCTTTAGAAATGGGCTGTCTACGCACGATCGTTACCTTTACGACTTTAGACAGGATACAGCGAATTTCAAGCCCCAGACCGGAGATTCAATAAGGGAAGAGGGACGCAAGATAATCTGCCGACTTCATCCCTCATCCCTCCCTGCGTCAGCGTTGCCGCAAGGCGTCCCTCATCCCTCCTTCTTAGCCGTATCGATCGTCTTCACAAACCGCTGTTCCTCATCCGTAAACGGCTCCATGTGTTGATTAGACAAAACATCAGTCGTTGCATCAGAGATGTCGCCTTGACGCTGCTGAACCCGTTGTTGCAACACATCATCTGGCGCAGTGCAATGAAGAATTTCCAGGGGAATTTGATGGGTTTGGGCCGCTTGGATGACCTGCGATCGCGTGGCTTGCCGATCATATTTTCCATCCAAAATCACGGTATAGCCTTGAGCCGCTAACGTGATGCCGAGGTCAAGTAAGCGATCGTAAGTTTTCTGCGTCATCTCTGGACTGTAGAGCGACGCATCGCCTTTTGCATCCAGATCAACACCGCCTAAATGCTTGCGAACCGAATCCGAACGAATCTGAATCGCTCCAGACTCGCGGGCTAAGGTTCGAGCCGTCGTGCTTTTGCCTGAGCCAGAAAGCCCAGACATCATGACCAACTTGCCTGTCTTCTGCTGCGTGTAGTGCCACGCAAGCTGATAGTAACGACTCGCCGTTTCCTTTGATTCTTGCTTGACAGCCTCTGGAATGCCAGGATCACCGAGCAAGAATGATGTGACTTTTGCCCGCACATACGCTTGACGGCTGAGGTAAAGCGGCAACACCTGCAAGCCTTCCCAGTCCCCTGTCTGCTCAAGGTAGGCGTTGAGAAATAAATTACTCAAGTCAGGACGGTTGCGAGCATCAAAATCCATAATGATGTACGCAATGTCGAACATCACATCGACGAATCGGAATGGTTCGTTAAATTCAATGCAATCGAATAGAAGAATTCTGTTATGCCAAAAGCAAATATTTCTAAGGTGAACATCGCCATGACATTCGCGAATCCATTTATTTTGAATTCGACTATTAAAGAGAGGTTTCTGCTCTGCGAATAGTTTGTCGGTGTATGCCTTCGTTTCGTCAAACTGTTGCTGCGTTTGAGCGACACCAATGTAGTTGACGGTTTGATCGTAGTTCTCATCGATCGCTTGACGAATTTGCGCGACCTCTCCAAAGCTGAGGATGTAATCATTCGTGGGTGCCGCTTTATGAAAATCAGCCAGGACTTTTGCGAGTTCTTCAAGATGCTGTTCGCTCAGTTCGCCGCGATCGTACATCTCACTCAGCAGCGTCTCTTGCGGAAACTGCTGCATCTTCACGACGTACTCAACCGCTTCTCCCTCGCCGTCTAAGACAAAGTTCTCCCCGTCTTGAACGATCGGCAACACATCTAAATACAACTCGGCTGCGCCCCGTTGGTTGAGCCGCAGTTCCTCATGGCAAAAGTGTTTGCGTTTCTCTAGCGTTGAGAAATCTAGAAAACCATAATTCATCGGTTTCTTGAGCTTATAAACCAATTCACCTGTGAGCAACACATAAGAAATGTGGGTTTGCACCAGTTGAATCGGTTCAGTCACCGCATGCGGATAAAACTGGGGGTGCAGCATGGACTGGACTAAAGGAGGCAGGGTTGAGGTTGTCATAGCGTTTCTTTCATTTGCGCCTTGAGCGCAAATCGCAATGGGTATTCCGGATGAGTATTCCGGGCAAAATGGGTATTCCGGGCAAAGAGATATCTAAAACGAAAAAGCCAGGGATTGCTCCCTGGTTTTATATACACTGAATCTTTCACCCAGCAGACTTATTGGCCGGGTGTGGCTGCCGCAGATTCTTCGGCTGCCGCAGATTCTTCTTCGGCGGCGTCGCTTGTTGCCGCCGTGCTGACTCCCGCAATCATCACAACGACTCGATCTGACTCTCCGAGAGCTTCTACACCAGCCGGAAGCGTTAGCTCATTCACATGCAGCGCGTCACCGACATTGAGTGCAGTCACATCAATGTCGATCTTCTCAGGAATTTGCTCAGGGTCACATTTGACGGCTAATTCAGTGAGAACGCTATTAAGTGTGCCGCCGTCGTTTTTGACGCCAGTAGCATCGCCCACAAAATTGAGTGGAACCGTCACTTCAATCGAGCTTTGTGCTGCGATCGAGAAGAAACTGATGTGATACAAAAAGCCTTTCCAAGGATGCTTCTGCACTTCTCGCAACAGCGCTTTACCTTTCCAAGGCATGTCTGGCACACTCACCTGAATTAGAGTGTTGTTGACCGCCGCATCTCGGACGAGAAATCCGGCTTTCTTGGCATCGATCACAAGCTGAACCGATTCAGTCCCATTGTGACCATAGAGCGTCGCCGGAATTTGTCCACCTTGGCGCAGGGCGTTCGGCTTGCTGCCGTCAGGACGTTTTTGACATTCGATCGTAAGTGGCATGGTACTTCTGAAGTAGTAATTTAGATAGAACGGCGGTGTGGTCTTAGGCGTTTACAGCTTGCGGGGCGTCGTTAGGATACAACAGCGCCCGTTTTGGACCGTGAATCGGATCTTCCACAATAATGGTCTGATCGCGCTTCGCTCCGAGCGACACGATCGCGATCGGCACTTCCATTAATTCTGCCAGGAATTTGAGATAGTCGAGCGCTTGCTTGGGCAAATCATCGAGCGATCGACACTCATCGGTTGAGCGTTTCCAACCGGGCATGGTTTCGTAAATCGGCTGACACCGGGCAAATTTACGCGCATCGCTGGGGAAATCGTTGCAGCGTTGCCCATCAATTTCATAAGCAACACAGACGCGAATTTCATCCATCTCGTCTAGCACATCGAGTTTAGTGATCGCCAAACAATCCAACCCGTTGATCCGCACAGCGTAACGCCCAATGACGGCATCAAACCAGCCGCAGCGTCTCTGACGACCCGTGGTTGTGCCAAATTCTGCGCCGCGATCGCACAGTTGAGCGCCCAGTTCTTCATGCAGTTCAGTCGGAAATGGACCTTCTCCCACGCGGGTGGTGTAGGCTTTTGCCACGCCAATCACGCGATCAATCATCGTTGGACCGATGCCCGTTCCCACGCAGGCTCCCCCAGCCACTGGATTAGAGGAGGTGACATAAGGATAGGTTCCGTGATCAAGATCAAGCAGCGTTCCTTGAGCGCCCTCAAACAAGATGTTCCGCTTGAGGCGGATCGCCTCGTAAATTTTGAGGGAGCTATCGACCACGTGAGGACGCAGCCGCTCGGCATAGGCGAGGTACTCCTCTAACACCTCATCGGCATCTAACGGCGGTAGCCCGTAGAGCTTTTCGAGAATGCCATTTTTGTGAGCGATCGCCCACTGCAATTGTTTTTTGAGTGAGTCTGAATTCATCAAATCGATGATGCGAATGCCGGTTCGCTCAGACTTATCAGCATAGGTCGGACCAATACCGCGTCCGGTCGTGCCAATTTTGTGGGTTCCGCGTTTTTCTTCGGAGGCCAGATCGATGACGCGGTGATAAGGCATCGTCACGTGAGCCGTTTCAGAGATCATCAGGTTCTCGGTCGAGATACCCCACTGTTCCAATTGATCTAATTCTTGAATCAGAACTTTTGGATCAATGACAGTTCCGCAGCCAATAATGCATTCGGTATCGGGATATAAAATGCCTGATGGAATGAGGTGTAGCTTAAAGGTTTGATCCTTGACAACGACTGTATGCCCAGCATTCACACCTCCTTGGTAGCGGACGACGACATCTGCCGATTTACTCAGCAGATCCGTAATCTTGCCTTTCCCTTCATCGCCCCACTGGGCACCAATTACAACTACGTTAGCCAAGGGTCTTTAGTGTAATAGAGTTTTCAACAAACTCCCATTATCTCATTAAATTGGCGAGTGTCAAATGGTCGAGTTGACAAGTGTCAAATAGTCGAGCGTCAGTCAAACTTTGGTGCGAGCAGGAGGTATCTTTAGCCGCGCTTTGCAGAGGGGTAAGACGGGTGAAAACTTCAGTGAACCTGTGATAATTCGGTATTTGTGTAAGATCGAAATACTCTAGATTTCTAAGATCTGTATTTTAAGATCTGTGCTTCAGATTTCAGGTTAATCTTAAAAATCTCTTTCCCTCCATTCCCCTCTTCGCCACCATGCACACTTTTCTTCCCCTCGCGTATTTCAAGAATCAATTTGTGCCGTTTGAGCAGGCGAATCTGTCGATCGCGACTCATGCCCTGCACTACGGAACTGGGGCTTTTGGAGGATTGCGCGGCATTCCTGATCCGCAGACCCCTGATCAGGTACTGCTATTTCGGCTCGATCGACACTGCCAACGATTGAGCAACAGTGCTAAGTTCCTGATGCTTGATTTGCCCGCCGATAAGATTCAGGCCATCATTACAGATTTTGTTAAAAAAAATCGACCTCAGACCTCGTTTTATATTCGCCCATTTGTTTACACATCGGATTTGGGAATTGCGCCTCGGTTACACAACATTGAAAAAGATTTCTTTGTGTATGGGTTGGAGTTGGGAGATTACTTATCGCCGGAGGGGGTAAATTGTCGAATCAGTTCTTGGTCTCGTCAGGAGGATCGCAGTTTACCGTTGAGAGGAAAAATTAGCGGTGCTTACATTACGTCGTCATTAGCCAAAACAGAAGCAGTCGAATCGGGATTTGATGAAGCAATTTTGCTAAACACTCAAGGTAAGGTAAGTGAAGCTTCTGGAATGAATGTATTTTTGGTGAGAAACGGTGAATTGATTACCCCAGGATATGAACAAGATATTTTGGAAGGAATTACACGAGATAGCATTTTAACGATCGCTAGAGATATCGGAATTAAAGTAGTTGAACGTCCAGTTGATAAAACAGAATTGTATATTGCAGATGAAGTGTTTTTGAGTGGAACGGCAGCTAAGATTACTCCCGTAAAACGGATTGAAACCTATACGCTATCTCAACAGCGACCTATCACAGATAAACTACGAGAAAAGCTGACCGCAATCACGGAAAATCAAGATCCGAAATACAAGGACTGGATTTTCGCTATTAATACTAGAGATGATTCTGAAGCAACTGCGATGGGATAAATCACAATGCAGGGTAGCTTATAAAACTACCCCGACTAAAGGTTAGCTTTTGTTGACAACTTGGCTACCGTGGCTTCGAGGATCGGCAGCGCTCTCTTGTGAAAGGGAAGATGAAAATTCTGAAGTCTGCCCCGTTGCTTGGGCATAGGGAAGCGTTGTTCCGTCTACTAAGGCAACCAAATTCTCTTCCAGAATTTTGCGAGGCTGCTCGCCGATCGCTTGCCCAATTGATTTTCCGCCATTGCTCAAATACACAAAATGAGGAATTCCATCGACGCGATAGGAGAGGATTTCGGGCAGCCATTTCTCGTTATCGACATTAAGCATGACAAAGTTAACGCGATCGCTATACTGCTCTTTTAGCGACTCGATTTCTGGAGCCATCGCCTGACAACTCGTACACCAATCTGCATAAAACTCCATCAGGGTCGGTTTGCCGTTACTAAGGGCAGTCTCTAGAGGCACAGATTCTTTCGCCATTACGCTTAGGGAAACGCCCGTTGTTTGAGTCTTGAAGCTGAGCGCAAAGACGATGGTCAGCACGATCGCAGCCAACGCAATCAGAAAGTTTCTGATCCGCGCTCCATTCGTTAAATTGGCAGGTTCTGGAGTTGAAGAGGTCATAGCTGAATTGTTAAGCAAACACTTTTAGTGTAACCATTGGCTGTTACGACTACAATCTCAGTGGCTACAATCTCAGTGGCTACAATTGCACTCACTGCAATTGCAGTAAGTATGATTAAGCGGTGAGTATAATTAGAGAGTGAAAAAACGAGTCACTCTTACATTTCCTAAGCGCTCTGTGCAGATGCCTGTCACCTATCGACTGGCAAAAGATTTTAATGTCGCTGCAAATATTATTCGTGCCCAGGTTGCGCCTAACCAAATTGGAAAATTAGTTGTAGAGTTGTTGGGCGATATTGATCAGCTAGATGCCGCGATCGAGTGGATGCGATCGCAAGATATCAATGTCTCGTTTGCCAGTCGTGAACTCGTGATCGATGAAGAAACGTGCGTAGATTGCGGCCTATGTACAGGAGTGTGCCCGACGGAAGCGTTAACCCTCGATCCACAGTCGTTTAAGCTGACCTTCACGAGATCGCGCTGCATTGTGTGTGAGCAGTGTATTCCAACTTGCCCCGTTCAAGCCATCTCAACCAATTTTTAGATAATTTTTAGATTAAGAGCGCCAGTTAATTCGAGAAGATCTGCAAGCTTGTTAAATGGTTTGAGAGGTGCTCAAGCAGGCTGCTACGCCAGATCAAATTCTTTCAGTGCAGGTAGAAAATTCTTGTTCTCGTGATTGGAACGGCTTAACTTAATCAGGGCAAAACGCTGTAAAGGCGTTAGATCTTTCCATTGAGTCGCTTGAATCGTCAGCCCTAATTCTTGGGCTTGAGTTTGCACGCTCTGAGGTACGGTCGTCTCTAACCACTCAGGATGCGGATCAATGGGTAAATCGCTGGCTATTTCTCCTGATCGCTGCTGAATGAGATCATGAAGATCCGAGCGGTAGGTTTCAATTTCTGATGCTGTACGGCACGGCATCTCTACTAACTGGTGGCGATCTCGCTCATTGAACTTATTCCATTGGTGTAATTTTAGCTTCACACCGCACGTATCCAGTTTGAATCGCACTTGCATTGGAATGCAACGTAGAGAATCAACAAAATCAGATTCAAATTGAAAAAACTTAGCCATCGTGTTTTTAGTTTAATGAATATTTTTAGGAGCAACTTTGCGAATAATCCAATAACTAACAGACAGGGCAAGAATTGCAGATGCAAGGGCAATGAGATCTAGGCCTGCCGTTTTTTCTAGATCTAGAATAATGATTTTACGGGCAACCGCAATCAGTGAGGTAACAATAACCAACTCTGCTTGCACTACGTGATGCTTCAGGTACGCCGTAATATTTTCTAAAATTTCAAGGGCAATTAAAACATTCAGAAACAAGCCAAAAATCGAGAAAAGCGTTTTGCCAAATTGACCAATCGGTGGCGAATAGAACAACTCCTTCACCATAAAGATGAGCAACTCGGACACTGATGCAAAAATAACTACCAGCATCGCAAGAGCTAAAACTTTAGAAACCCATCGTTCAATGTGGCTTGTGAACTTTAAAAAGCTGCTGTCTCCAAGACTGCTTCTAATATTTTGAGATAACCGCGTTAGCCGACGCATAGCAAACCATTTTGAACTGCTGCTGTGAGCATACTAGGTAGAAAGACTCATCGTAAAGAGATCGGCGGCAGTTAGAAGATGAAACTTCTGTGAGCGCACCATCGCTCTTTCTCTATAGCTCTTTCTCTATAGCTACCCCGCTACCGCACAAGCGACGGCTCAAACTCCTGAGCCTGAACCGTTACTTCAGAAGACATCGGCACAATTTCAACGGCACAGGCTTTTAATTCGGGCTGTTTTGAATCGGGGCACGAGATTGGATGCGTCAGGGCATTGGCTTCGGCTTGGTCTGCCCATAACGCGCCCCAATGCATCGGCACAAAAACGGTTCCCGGCGCGATCGCTTTTGTGACCATCACCGGAAATTTTGCTTTGCCCCGCCGCGATCGCACTTCCACCCATTCATCAGGTTTCACACCCAATTTGTCTGCATCTTTTGGATGGATTTCGATGAATGGATTGGGGTGCATTGCCCGAAGCTTTTCAACGCGCCCAGTGCGGGATTGAGTGTGCCAGTGGCCGTAAAGTCTGCCGGTCGTCAGCACAAACGGATAGCGATCGTCGGGCGGTTCAGCCAACCCGCGAGAATGATATGCTCCGAAGCGGGCACGACCATCAGGCGTGTGGAACTGATGGTCGGTATAGAGTCGGGAGGCGACGGATACCTTCTGACCCGGATGGATTTGACCCAATGACCCAGCTTTTTCGGGTGAATCCAGCTCTTCAGTCACTAACGTGCCCCACTGAGTCGGGCCATGCTCAAACAAATAGGTATGGCTCAATTGGGACTGATCGCACGGTTGCCCTTGGGTCAGCAGGGCATATTCTCGGTAGACTTCAGCCGAATAGTTGTAGGCAAACTGCTTTGAGAAGCCGAGCCGCCGACCGACTTCTGCAAAAATCATCCAGTCCGGTTTCGCTTCACCCGGAGGCGTGCGGAACTGAGAGCAGAGCGTCACGCGCCGCTCAGAATTGGTCATGACTCCCGTTTTCTCGCTCCATTGCGCGGCAGGCAGCAAGACGTGAGCATACTCCACCATTTCGGTCGGATAGTAGCAGTCTTGATAAATCGTGAAGGGCGATCGCTTCAATGCTGCTTTCGTGCGCTCTAGATCGGGCATACTTACCGCTGGGTTGGTTGCCGCTACCCACAGTAACCCGACTTCTCCTCTCTCAATCCCCGTGATCATCTCCCACGCGTTGCGCCCCGGATTAGGAGAAATTTTGCCAGGAGGTAGCCCCCAAAACTGCTCAACGTGATTCCGGTGCTGAGCATTCGTAACTGACCGATAGCCTGGCAGCAAGTGGGATAGGCCGCCCGCTTCTCGTCCGCCCATCGCGTTTGGCTGACCCGTCAGCGAAAACGGACCTGCCCCCGGTTTACCAATCTGCCCAGTCATCAAATGGAGATTAATAATTGAGCGAACTTTTGCTGTGCCTTCCGAAGATTGATTCACTCCCATCGACCACATGGACAACACTCGCTGAGACTGTGCCCAGAAGCGAGCCGCTGTGGATAAATCGGCTTCCGAAATGCCGCAGCGCTCGGCAACCACGGGTGGAGGATAGTGACGAATGACCTCAATAAATTGCTCAAACCCGTTAGTGTGGTCGCGAATGAATGTACGGTCGAGGTCGTGCCAGCGCCAGAGTAGGTAAGCGATGCCATTAAGTAAATCGATGTCGGTTCCGGGCTTGATCGCTAAATGTAAGTCCGCGCCCTCTGCGGTTGCCGTCCGACGAGGATCAACGACGACGATTTTAACGTTACGGTTTTTCTTGTGATGCTTGCGTAATCGGTTGTAGAGAATGGGATGGCATTCTGCTGTATTCGTGCCGATCAGAAACGCGCAATCGGTTTCGTCTAAATCGTCGTAACAGCAGGGGGGACCATCTGCCCCAAAGCTTTGAAGGTATCCCGCTACCGCAGAAGACATGCAGAGTCGAGAGTTGGCGTCAAAATTATTAGTGCCCAAACAGCCTTTGATCAGCTTTTGGGCGATGTAGTAATCTTCGGTTTGAAATTGCCCAGAGCCGTACATGCAAATGGCATCCGGTCCTTGAGTAAAGCGGACGACCTGAATGCGGTTGACGATTCTTGCGATCGCGTCTACCCACGTCACCTGACGAAACGGCTGATCCAGCGAATCGCGCACCATGGGATAGCGTAATCGGTCTTTGTGCAGCGCCTCTGCGACCGTTGCCCCTTTCACACAGACCATACCTTGACTCGACGGGTGAGCGCGATCGCCTCTGACCTGCCAAATTGGGGTTCCGTCTTTATCTCGATTGATTGCCCTGCCAGGCTGAGCCGGGGGCAACACTTCTAAGCCGCAGCCAACCCCACAGTATGGACATAGAGTTTTGGTTGGTTCAGCCATAATCAAGACCTCTTAAGCGTAGATTTAGTCACACCCGCCTTTCGACTGAGCGTGTAGTGTCTGACAGGGAATAGTGTTGAGTAATGTCACACCATCCAGTTCGGAATAGATATAAATTTCTATCCAAGTGTCAGACAGGGCTTCAAACAAGATGCGCTGCTTTGGAAAAACAACTCGCTCCAGTTTTAGGCCTGAAGACCCCGGAGTTTTTGCAATCTGAAGCTGATTTGTGGAGTTGGTGTAGTAACAAAGAATTCGGTTGACAACTGATGAGGTGACGACCGATGAGGGGGCTGTTTCGGAAAAAGCCATTTGCGCAGATTCCATCGCGACGGTGGATAAGCAGAATTCAACAGGAAATACATCGGGTTAACGTTCCAATAGATTGTGCGAACCCCGAAATCGCACCGAACCAGCATTGACTTGCTAAAAAACGGCAATCAAATCCTGCCTGCAAGCCGCTTGATCTAGCAGATCGCGACAGGCTCTATTGTTGATCTAGAAGGGATGCAAAACTGTGCTTCTAGATACTTCACTTTACCTTTGAGCGGAAGACTGTTCTAGATTAACCGGAAGCGTTGCCGCCGCTTGCCCGTTACTCACCTTCGGTTAATGCAAATCGACCATACAAGAAGTCTAACGCCTGATTTCGCAGCGTATAGTACTGCGGATCTTCTATTAACTGAGTGCGATTGCGGGGTCGATCAAACGGAACCTTCATGATTTCGCCAATTTTAGCCGCAGGGCCATTGGTCATCATCACGATGCGATCGGCCAGAAATAGCGCTTCGTCAATATCGTGGGTGATCATCAGCACGGTGACTTTGTGCTGTCTCCAAATGTTGAGCAGTTCTTCTTGAAGTTCCTCTTTGGTAATGGCATCAAGAGCGCCAAAGGGTTCGTCTAGCACTAAGACTTGCGGATAGATGGCTAGGGCACGTGCGATCGAAACGCGCTGTTTCATCCCGCCAGACAACTGCCCAGGCTTTTTATTTGCCGCTTCATCCAGTCCAACCATGGTGAGATGAGTGCGGACAATTTCAGTTTTTTCTGCCTTTGATTTTTCGGGATATACCGAGTTCACAGCAAGATAAACATTCTCATACGCTGTTTTCCAGGGCAAGAGTGAGTAGTTTTGAAACACAACCATGCGATCGGGGCCAGGACGAGTGACGCGCTTGCCTTGCAGACGCACTTCGCCGCTGGTCGGCTCGCGGAAGCCAGACACCATATCGAGCAATGTCGATTTGCCACAGCCCGAGTGCCCAATGACGCAAACAAATTCGCCTTCATTCACCGTGAGGCTAATGTCATCTAACACCACGTTGTCGCCTTTCGGCGTGGAATAGATTTTTGAGACGCCATCGATCTCAAGAAAGGAAGGGGTTTCGACCAACTGAGATTGGGAGTCGGGAGTAGAGAGGATTTGCATAGCAAAAAGGGCTGGTGTGAAGATCAATCGGACGGAGAGCAATGCTATAACCCACGGTTTGGGAATGGGTTAATTTATGGAAGAGTGATGCATCCGAACTACTGCTAGATGCACGCTCAAGTTATACCGCGATCGCAAGACTGCTCTCGCTAACGCTATCGATAATAATCTCTTCGATGCGAATGTCTCGGCAAATATCAAGGCTATTGAGGTAGCCAATCGGATCGTCAGGGTTAAACACCTTGCCATCGAACAACTCAAACGACGTGCGGTTGCCTTCGTTGTCTGGCAGCCCTAGTTCTCTTGCCGCTCGGCCATAGAGATCCACTCGACGCACTCGGTCTAGCACTTCAATCCAGTTGCGCGGGAAGGCGGTGATGTTCCACCGGGCAAGCTGAGTCAAAATCCACAGTCCCTCTGCCCGTCCAGGACAGTTGGCATTATCGACATGGAACTGATTGAAGCGCAGTAGGGTTTCGGGGGCATCACCCATGCCGCGATCGTACGGGTCAATAAAGCCGGGACGCCCGTATTCGGCTGACGGCCCCATGTACTGAGGGCGTGCCAATAAGCCGAGAATTTCCTCCCGGTTGCGGCGATCGTCGCAGTATTCGCAAGCTTCGAGCAAGGCTTTCACGAGGGCATTGTGGGTTTCAGGATGCTGATTTGTCCAGTCTTCTCGTACGCCCAGCACTTTTTCCGGGTGGGATGCCCAAATCTCAAGATCGGTCGCGATCGTGTAACCCAAGCCGTCCCGAATTGCGCGAGAGTTCCACGGCTCTCCCACACAAAAGCCATCGATACTGCCAGCACTAAGGTTAGCCACCATTTGCGGCGGCGGTACGATCGTCATGGTTAGATCGTGGTCGGGATCAATGCCTGCCGATGCTAACCAATAGCGCAACATCAAGTTGTGCATCGAAGTCGGGTGAACCGTTGCCATCGTGTAGACCTGATCCGGGACGCCTTTGAGTACCGATTTCAGGGCGCTTAAGGAGCGGACGCCGCGATCAAGAAATTCTTTCTTTAGCGTGATTGCGTTGCCATTGCGGGAGATCACGAGTGCTGTGACAACTGGCAGTTGAGGATTATCGCCATAGCCCAGCGTCATGGAGAGCGGCATTCCTGCTAGCATGTGCGCCGCGTCTAATCGCTTCGTTCTGATCCCATCAGCGATCGCTTTCCAACTCGGTTCGCGGCTGAGGGTTACTTCTTCTAACCCGTGCTTAGCAAAGAAGCCTTTCTCTTTGGCGACCACGAGTGGTGCACAGTCGGTGAGCGGTACGAATCCGATGTCGAGATTGACTTTTTCCAGGCCATGACGAGCGATCGCCACCACTTCTTTGCGCTTGCGCTTTTTGTCCCGCTTTTGCTGATTGAGGAAATAAATCATTTCATTTCTCAATCCGTAGTAGCTCGGATGGTTCACCACTTCTAAGCGATGGCGCGGACGCGGAATCGGCACATTTAGAATTTGCCCAACGTGAGATTCGGGGCCGTTGGTGAGCATCACGATTCGATCCGAGAGCAGCAAGGCTTCGTCTACATCGTGCGTCACCATTACACAAGTGACGTGGCTCTCCTCGCAGATTTTCATTAACTGTTGCTGCAAGTTCCCCCGAGTCAGGGCGTCGAGTGCGCCAAAAGGTTCGTCGAGCAACAAGAGCTTCGGACGAATGGCAAGGGCACGCGCGATCGCGACTCGTTGTTTCATGCCGCCCGAGAGTTCGCGGGGCTTCTTGTCAGCGGCTAAGCGCAACCCCACCATATCGATATGATGCTCAATCAGGCTCTGGCGTTCGTCTTTTGGTAAATCTTTGAGAACTTTATCAACCGCAAGAGCAATGTTTTCGCGAACGGTTTTCCACGGCAGTAGAGAATAGTTTTGAAATACCATCATCCGGTCAGGCCCCGGTTCGGTTACTTGCCGCCCGTCGAGAATGATCCCGCCTTGGGTTGGTTTGTCGAGTCCTGCCAAAATATTAAGCAGCGTAGACTTACCGCAACCCGAGTGACCAATTAGCGTCACAAATTCTCCCTTCCGAATTTTGAGTTCGATATTCTTGAGGGCGATGTAGCTGCCGCCATCTTTAAGTGGAAAGGTGCGATCGATATGATCAATTTCAACAAAGAAAGACATGGAACTGCGGGGTGAAGGACACGAGTAACGAAACGGAACAAGCCATTAGCGCAGAGCGCAACTCTAGCGGAAACGCGGGACTAGTGATCAGAGCTAATGCGAGACCCAATCCATCCGACAAGCCGATCAAGGGCGAGACCCACCAAACCGACGTACAGCACGCAAATAACAATTTCGCTCATGCTATTTTCGTTGCCCGCGTTGTAAGCATCCCAAATCTTGAACCCAATGCCGCCTTCTGCCTTCAACATTTCAGCCGCCACAATTGCCAACCACGCTAAGCCAATGCCAATCCTTAATCCTCCAAACACGTAAGGAACAGTCGAGGGCATTAAGATGCTGAAAAAGTACTCTTTTCCAGACAGACGCAGCACTTTCGCGACGTTGTTGTAGTCCTGGGGGATTTGCTGCACGCCTACCGCAGTGTTGATCAAAATGGGCCAGATAGCAGTAATAAAAATTACAAAAATAGTAGCTGGATCGCTACTTTGAAAAATTCCTAACGCGATCGGTAGCCATGCCAAGGGCGGAACTGTCCGCAAGACTTGAATAATCGGGTCGAGTCCGCGGCGCATAAACGAGTTCAAGCCGATGAATGCCCCGATTGAAATGCCCGCGATCGCGGCTAACGAATACCCAAAAGCGACTCGCTGCAAACTAATCAAAATCTGCAATCCCAAACCTTTATCGGTGCCACCATTGTCATAGAACGGATCGAGAATGAGCGTCCAGGTTTGAGCAATGACTCTGAGCGGTCCTGGCATCTTAGAATCTGGAGCAAGGCAGAGCAGTTGCCAGATTCCGAGCGCTACTGTTAAGCAAATCACGATCGGAATCAAAGACTTCGCGACGTTAGACGCTTTCTGCGAAAACGGAGAGGACTTTCTGAACCGAGCGGATGGGCTAATGGTCGTCATGAGAAAAATTCCTAAAGCGGTGGGTTCAAACTAGACGGAAGACAACAGAAAGCAGAGTTGTAGAGAGTTGGCAGCGAGCTTAATCCGCTCGCTGCCATGAATTAGGCTTTCTTGAACTTGAGGCTATCTAGGTACGCTTTCGGATTGGCTGGATCAAAGGCGACCCCATCAAAAAACGTTTCGACCCCGCGCGAATCGTCTTTAGGAATCTCTGCATCGGCCACTCCGATCGCCTTCGCGGCTTCCTTCCACAGATCAGACCGATTGACCTTATCCACCAAGGCTTTAGTGTCGGTATCACCGGGCAAGTAGCCCCAGCGAATATTCTCGGTTATAAACCAGAGATCATGGCTCTTGTAAGGGTACGAGGCATTATCGCGCCAGAATTTCATCAGGAGATCGCTTTGTTCTAATTTGCGACCATTGCCAAAGTCAAAATTCCCCTTCATGCGCTCAACAATGTCAGAGGCCGGCGCTTTAATATACTTATCCGCCGAGACGATTTTTGCCATCTCTTCTTTGTTTTCGTCTTTCGCGCACCACTGCTGCGCTTCTTGCACTGCCATCAAGATCGCTTTTGCCGCTTTCGGATTTTTATCGACCCAATCGGCTCGCATCGACAGGGCTTTCTCTGGGTGATTCTTCCACATTTCGCCCGTTGTAAACGCGTTGAATCCAAGGTTTCTGGAGATCAAACGCTGATGCCAAGGTTCACCCACACAGAACGCGTCCATCGTTTTCGTTTCCATGTTGGCAACCATTTGGGGCGGCGGAATCACCACAAGGTCTACATCGTTTGTGGGGTCGATGCCGTTTGCTGCCAGCCAGTAGCGCATCCACAAGTCGTGCGTGCCCCCCGGAAAGGTGACGGCACACTTAAACTTCTGATTTGCCGCTTTGCGCTCATCTATTTTTGCCTTAAGCTTTTCAGCTTTGGTTGTAATGTCAAGATCTCTATAATCATTGGATAGGGAAATACCTTGGCCGTTGGTATTGAGACGCGCCAAGATGTACATCGGTACAGGAGTGCCGCCTTTGGTAATCTTGCCAGTCGTTAGCAGAAACGGCATCGGCGTCAGGATGTGTGCGCCATCGATACCGCCGTTGCCGCTACCCAGTTCAAGGTTGTCGCGGGTGACGGCCCAAGACGTTTGCTTTGCAACATTCACGTCGGTCATGCCGTATTTGGCAAACATGCCTTTCTCCCTAGCGATCGCGAGCGGAGAGCAGTCGGTGAGAGCAATAAATCCTAGCGTCGCTTTGGTGGTTTCTGGAGTATCGGCTGTGCCAGAATTCACTGCTGGAACTGCACTTGGATTCGACCCACTACTGGACGCACTTTTGTTCAGACCTGTGCTGCAACCGTTTACCAACAATGCACCCGTTGCGCTTGCGCCTGCGGTAATGATGAATTTCCGTCTTGAGAAGTTAGTCATTTCGTCCTGTCGATTGGGTAAGAGTGAATTCTTAGAGAGATATCGGCAAGCGCACTTGCTAATTGCTGAAACAATCAGATAGATCAGTTCACAGAAATCGTTCAGGTTAGAATAACTAAACCTGAATGATATTAAGCAAATGACGTAAGATCAAACAACATAATACACTGCTTAAATAACACTTTAAGCAATGCAGAAGTCATGCATCTAACCGAATTTGACCAATAGGTCGAGCAATACAGGTGAGAATCTGACCTGTCTCGCGATCGTGGTCATTCAATGCATCGGGATCGCCGTCATAAGTGACTTCACCCGAAAGCAATTTTGTTTTGCAGGTTCCGCACGAACCAGACCGACAACTGCTGTCGATCGCCACTCCCGCTTGCTCTGCAATTTCTAAAATCAAATCGTCCTGTGTACAGGCGATGCTTTGATTGGACTGCGCGAAGCCTACCATTGCGGGAGCCGCGTTTCCTTTGGCGTTGCGCTCTGCGCTAATCGCTGGAGGCGGGGTGATTGCTGCTACGGGAGGAGCAGATTCACGCACGAGGGTTGCTGTCGCCGCACCAGCGCCATTCATTGTTGCCGTTGCCTTAGTCGGAAGATTCATCGCGATTGGCATTTCGGCTCGGGGCTGTGCCCCAAATTCCTGAATCAAGATATCCCGTAGAATTGGCTTGAGATCCTCGCAGGCAATGCCCTTCTGAACGCACGTGCCAAGGTGGGCATCTTTACCAACCTTGCCACCCCGGTAGAGATCGACGCCCTCCACGGTCTTGCCATCTTTCCGAACTTTCGTGCCCATCAAGCCGATGTCTGCCACCTGAGGCTGACCGCAAGAATTAGGGCAGCCCGTCCAGTGAATTCGGACCGGACGAGCACAATAGAGTTCGCGCTCGATCTCGTTAATTAGCTCTACGGCACGATTTTTGGTTTCAATTAGCGCAAAGTTGCAGAACTGAGCGCCTGTGCAGGATACTAACGCCCGCGCTAGGTTTTCCGGCTGAACCGGAAAGCGCGATCGCACCAGTGGTTCTCTCGACAATGCGGCAACGCGAGAATCGGGGACATTGGGAATGATCACATTCTGCTCAACAGTGAGGCGAATTTCGCCACTGCCATACACTTCTGCGATGCGAGCGAGGTCAAACATGTCTTGTGCAAACAGCCGACCTACCGGAACATGTAGCCCGACGTAGTTGAGACCCGGTTGCTTTTGAGCATGAATGCCAATGTGATCGCGCTTATCCCACAGAAATTCATCTTTTGGAGCCGCCGTCTGTAGCACGGCACCAAACTGTTGTTCGACTTCCCGGCGAAACTTCTCCATGCCCCACTCGTCAATCAGCCACATCAAACGAGATTTCTGTCGGTTGGCGCGTAAACCATGATTGCGGTAGACAATTAAGATTGCTTCGCTTAGCGCCACCACATCGCGGGCATCAACCCAAGCGTCAAGCGGTACCGCCGCCTCACACCGTTTTGCCGAGAAGAATCCTCCCACGACTACGTTGAAGCCTAGCGTTCTATTTTTGTAGGCAGGAATAAAGGCAATGTCATTGATTTCAGCGTGCACCGAGTTGTCACGGCAACCAGCGATCGCAATGTTAAATTTGCGCGGCAGATTCGTAAAGCTCGGATTGCCACGACCGTTATTTGTGATCATGTCCTGTACTTTCCGCACCAAGCCCCGCGTGTCGATTAACTCATCGGCATCGATGCCTGCGACTGGAGAGCCAGTAATGTTACGAACATTGTCCATTCCAGATTGAACGCTCGTGAGTCCCATCTGCTCAAACTTGCGGAAAATATCAGACAAATCCTCGATCCGGATGCCGCGCAGTTGGATATTCTGACGAGTGGTAATATCTCCATACCCGTCCTCACCGTAGCGTTGCAGCGTCTCTGCCAGAACGCGCATTTGCCCACTCGTGAGAATGCCATTGGGCATCCGCATTCGCAGCATAAATTTGCCAGGAGTCACCGGGCGAAAGAACACTCCCAACCACTTGAGACGGTGGTCGCGATCGGTGCCATCCATCGCTTCCCAGCCAATGTGAGCAAAATGCTCCAGTTCAGCCTTTACCGCAAGACCGTCTTTTTCGGCTTTGATCTTCTCAAACTTATTGAGGGTCGCTGCGGCTGAAATCGTGTCTGTCATGGGTTAAGCCTTGTAATAAACCGTGTCTGAGACAAACCGAAAATTGCGAGACCGAGTGCAAAACTTGGGAAATTCGTCATGCGGCGGATTGACAATCTTCATGTCATTCAAGTTAGGCGAGATCAAAAGTGGAATTCGTATCACCAATTACAAAGTTTTGCTAACTATTGCTTCTTTGCATTGCTCTGATGCAAAGTTTGCATTAAAAATCGAGAGCCGTAGAATTGAGGTCTATACTGGCTTGGCTTCAGCGGAGTTGCGCTAACTGAGCATTGGTATAGAAAATTTCTGCAATCTTATAGGAGGCATATGGATGGGAGAACACATGGATCGTCGCAAGTTCTTATCTTGGGCTGGAGTCGGTTGGCTTAGTAGTCGGTTGCCCATTCTGATGACTCTCACTCATCTTGTGTCTTGCTCAAACAGCAATCAGGCTAAAACCTCGACTCGTCCTGATGGATTTGTCTCGGTCGGCGCGATCGAGGAGCTGGACAAATCGGGTCAATTGTTGGTCGAGCAATCTGCGATCGGTCCGGTTTCTATCGTTCGCAGCCCAACGGATCCACAGGCATTAGCAGCGGTGAACCCAACCTGTACGCACCAAGGCTGCCTTGTGCAATGGAAGAGCGAACGGAAGGCGTTTGTCTGCCCGTGCCATAATTCTGGGTTTGCGGCGGATGGCAAAGTGTTAGAAGGCCCAGCCACAAAGCCATTGCCTACCTATGCCGCAAAGCTAGAAGGAAAATCAGTATTAGTAAAAGGGAGTTGACCCCATAGATAGATTTTCTCTCAATCCTCTTAAAACACCGTTGAATTAACGTTTTTGAGATTTGATTTTATGTCTACTACAACTGAAAACGCTCGTGCTATGAGCGACCTAGAGTACGATTTGATTACCGTTTTGAAGAACAAATCAGAAGCAGTCAAAGCTTACGATACTTATATCCAAGACGCACAAAGCATGGATTCTCAACCTTGTGTTGAGCTATTTCGCAAGCTGAAAGAAAACGAGATGCAGACGGCGCAAGAAGTTCGCTCGCATCTGCAACAAGTTATGCAGAACGGCAAAATGTAATTTCCATTCTGTCAATTAGACTCCCTCTAGAAAGCACCCTACAGATAGGGTGCTTTTTTGCATGATGCCGTCTCTAGGTTGTGTTGATAATTATGTGAAGTTGGGCTGAATAAGCTAAAAGGCGAT
>NZ_JCACKG010000258.1:0-2576 GCF_059505265.1 Myxacorys chilensis
GGTGGAGGCGCTCCGGGGCGCCATCGAAGCGGGGCCATCTCCTGGCTCCGCGCCTCGGCCGAACCGTCCGGTCGCCGGACTCGGTTAACGATTTATTAGGAATGCTGGACCTACGGTTAACGGCGAATCACAGGAGCAATCCCGTTCGACCTCGGACTCGCTACCCCCCATGCGGGCCTCTCGCCGAGGCGCCCGCAGCCGGGGTCCTCGCCAGCACAGGAATGAAGCGGCATGCAGACGCACCAAGCCCGACGGATCGACCGGCAGCTCTCGAGCGCCCTCGCGGGCCTGCACGGCGCGTTCCGGCTGCCGGCGCTCATCGCCGGGCTGAAGGGGGACAGGCTGCCGGAAAGCATCGCGGCCGTGATGACCTGCACGATCGCCTTGTTCGTGTTGTCCTTCGGGTTCTCGATTTCATGGACAGTCCGCACCCTGGATCACGAGGCTGCCCAGCAATCCGTGGTCAAGGTGCAGAACGCCCAGAACAACCTCCTGGTGCGGGCACGGATGGCCGCCCTCGATTATGCCAAGTGGGACCTGGCCGTCGCTGCTCTCAGGAACGGCGACTTGGACTGGATCTTCGACAACATCGGGTCGACCGCCATGATCGGGCAGACCGTCCAGTTCGCACTGCTTGCCGAGACTCCGATCGCGGACAACATCGGCTGGACCGACGACGACGGCACCGAAGGGAGGGCGGGCCTGATCGACCGGGGCACCCTCCGACTGATCGACGACAAGCTGACCCGACTTGCTGCGGACAAGGCGGGGGCTACCCAGTTCTTCATCTGGTCGGGCGACGACCTCTACGCCTCCAGCGCCTCCCAATTCGAGCCTTTCGAGGAAAGCATCACTCCGCCTGACGGCGCCCACGACTTCGGCTTCCTCGTCATGGGCATCCGCGTGACGGACCAGGTCCTCTCGGAGCTCGGGTCGAGCCTCTCCCTCCGCGACCTGTCCATCGCCCCCGAGGTGCCGGACGGGCGCCTGGGCGTCGCCCTCCTCGGCCTCGACGGCGCCGCCGTGGCCTACCTGACCTGGGAGCGTCCGTCGCCGGGAGAGGATGCCGTCCAGCAGTTGCTGCCGGTCCTCCTCCTAGTCCTCGGCCTGGTCAGCAGCCTTGCCGTCGTCGGCTGGGTCCTGGTCCAGCGCAACGCCGCGCATCTGGTCGAAACAAAGCGGCAGGCCTCCGAGGCGGCGCTGACGGACGCCCTGACGCATCTTCCGAACCGCGCCGCCTTCAACCAGGTCATCGCCCTCCGCGCCCGCACCGGAGAGCGCGCGGTCGTCTTCCTGGATGTCAACCAGTTCAAGCGAATCAACGACAGCTTCGGCCACGCCGTCGGGGACCAGCTCATCGCCCTGGTGGCCCGGCGTCTCGCCCGCCTCAGCGCGCCCGACTGCGTCCTGGCCCGGATCTCGGGCGACGAGTTCGTGTTCGTGCTGACCGGCCCCTTCGCCGAACGCCGGACCACGAGCCTCGTCAGCGACATCGCGGCGGCCTTCGCGGAGCCATTCTCCGTCGCGGGGCGGCGGCTGGGCCTACAGGCCGCCGTCGGCTATGCGGTGCAGATGAGCGACGACCTCACGGGGGACGACCTCGTCCGGCAGGCTGACCTCGCCATGTACGAGGCCAAGCGCCTGCGGAGCCCCACGGCCGTGGCCTTCAGCGCGATGCGCGAGCGGGACGTGATCGACGCCTACCAGATCGAGTGCGCCCTCCGGTCCGCCCTGGCGGAGCCCGGCGAGTTCTCCGTCGTCTACCAGCCCATCGTGGAGCGCGGCGGCCGCTGCGTCCGGGCCGAGGCCCTCGCGCGCTGGGCCTCGCCCGAACTCGGCGTCGTGCCGCCCGGCCGCTTCATCCCCATCGCAGAGCAGGCCGGGATCATCGTCTCCCTGGGGCGGGTCATCTTCGACCTCATCTGCGACGACCTCGAAGCGCACCCCGACCTCCGCGTGAGCGTCAACATCTCGCCGCTTCAGCTGGTGGCCCCCGACTTCATCTCCGATCTCCTGGCCCGGCTGGAACGTCGCGCGGTCGATCCCTCCCGCATCGAGATCGAACTCACCGAGTCGGTCCTCATCACGGACACCCGGCTGGCCGAGGACAACCTCCGGCGCCTGCACGCGGCGGGGTTCTCCACCGCGCTGGACGACTTTGGCACGGGATATTCGTCAATCGGCTACCTCGACCGGCTCAGCTTCGAGACACTCAAGATCGACCGGACCTTCATCCAGGGCGTGCGAGGCTCGCCCCAGCGCCGGGCGCTCCTCGAAGGGATGATCGACCTGGCCCACCGGATGGGCCTGACCGTCGTCGGCGAGGGCGTCGAGAGCGACGACGACCACGAGCTCCTCTGCGAGGTCGGCTGCGACCTCATGCAGGGTTACCATCTGGGCCGGCCGCTTCCCGCGACGGCCCTGGCTGCCGCCTTCCTGACCACCGACGCGGACACGCTGCGCCGCAAGGACCGGGCGGCCCTCCCGACGTGACCATATTCCTCTGCCACCCCGAAGAGCCCGACGGCAGCGGGCGCCGACCCTTGGGAATGAAGGGCCTCCGGATCGGAGTCCAA
>NZ_JCACKG010000259.1:0-2574 GCF_059505265.1 Myxacorys chilensis
CAAGCAGACCGTCCTCGGCGGTGCCGTGCCACAGGATGGCGTGCGCGGCGGGCGGCTCGGTGCCGGGCTGCGGCGCCAACCTCTCCTCGAGGCCTGCCCGTAGCGCGAGGAGCTGGCGCGTGCGGTCGAGCCGCAAGGGCAGGTCCCCGGCCGATTCCGCGTCCTCGGCCGAGCGGACCTCGGGGCTGAGCATCGTCCACAGCCGGTACTGGACGGCCATGAAGGTGATGGCCCACCAAGCCGGGGAGACAAATTCCTCAACGTCGCGGGCCAGCTCGAGGAGCGTGTCGCGGAGCGCCAGCGGGGGCGCCGTACCGTTGACGACGATCCGCCGTAGCGTGCCTAGCCCGAGCTCGCGGGCATGCTCGGCCAGGATGACCGACCGCGTCGCGATCACAGCCGAGGCGCATGGACCGAGGACGCGCAGCGCGCTTCGCAAGGCTGCGCCGGTCTGGCATGCGTTGATCCAGACGATGGGGGGAAAGCCGGAATTCGACAGCAGGTGATTGGTCAGCAGGTGTTCCAGCTCTTCGACGGCGTGCTCGCCGTCGTCGCCCCGGGAGGGGTCAAAGGCGAGAATCGTGTCCCCGCCCCGGACTCGCGCATGGCCGTAGAAGTAGACGATGTGGGGACGGAAATGCTCGTCGACAAGCAGGGCCTCGACCTCCCTGAACGTCCGTGCCGACCTGACCCGGTCCATGTGGGGTCCGTAATGCGACGCGAGTGCCTTCCTGAGGCGGTCGCGGTGGCCACTGCCTCCGGTCCGCCGGTCGGGCTCGTCGGGATCGGGGTCGGTGCAGATCAGCAGCAGGTTCGGGCGAAGCGGCAGCGTGACCTCGTCGACAATCGGCTCGCCATTGCGCCTGTGGGCGGCTTGCACCGTGATTGCGGTCCCGCGAAGCGCCAAGAAGGGGTCGCCCTCGTCGCCGCCCTGGGTAAGCAGGCCCCAGGGCATCCGGAGCACGAAGTCACGGAGCGCCTCGTCCGTCTCGCCTCCCTCGCCCGGCTCGGGCAGGATGTGGATGCGGCGGAGGGCGACCGGCCGCGCGTCCGGCCCGAACAGGGCGACGAAGAGCCTCCGCCCGATGCGCCTCTGGATGCGAGGCGGCAGGAGGCGGCCGATGTCGCCGGCCTCCAGCTCCCGTCCGGCGAGGGCATCGGATAGGTCGCGGAAGGTGCGCGTCTCCTCGGGGTCGTAGACCTCATCCAGCGACAGGTCGATGTCGCGCCAATCCGGCGGAGGGAGCTGCCTAGTCAGTCGATCGGGCTTGCACTGCAACCTGCCGTCAGCGCCGCGACGGAGGCGAATTTCGAAGCGGTAAGGGGCCCTCATGACGACACCGTCTCGCCCTCCGCCGCTGACGGAGGCGCGGCGCCCTTGCCGGGGGGAGGGGCGGTGGGGAGCGGCGGCAGGAGGGCAGCCGGCAGGTTTTCCGGGGGGTGGTAGTCGAGAGGGCGGAGCTCGATCCGCGGAGGCAGCAGGCCGTCGCGCGCCAGCAGGGCGAGGCGGCCGCTCTGCCCGGCGACCGCCACGGCGCGGCGGCGCCCGTCGGCCGCGCGGATCGGCCGGTCGAGGAGCCCCACCGCCGCGAAGGGCTCCCCGTCGGGACCGCGCAGGGACAGGCCGATCACGTCGAAGCTCCCGTCCATCCCGAGCACGGCGATTGACAGTCCTTCGAGTCTCGAGGCGGCCCCCTCGGAGGCCGTGCGGGCGGCGGCGCGGCCGGGATAGGGCACGATGCGGCCCGCATCGTAGCCGAGCTGCGCCTCGGCCTGGAGCGCCTCGCCGTCGTGGACGACGAGGCCACCCCCGGCGACGGCAGCGACCACCGCCTCGCGCGCGGCCCCCTCGCTGAGGCGCGCCACGGCGAGGGCGTGGGCGACGTGGCCCAGGCGATAGGGGTCGCGCTCGCCGTCGCCCATGGCGGGGAAGACGGCGACGTCGCCGCTGTCGAGCGCGGCGAAGACCTCCTGCTCGGTGCAGGCGAGCGCGGTGGGCCGGGCGCGGCAGGGCAGGGACATCGGCCTCGTGCTCTCGGTCAGGGCGACGCGCAGCACCTCGTCGCCGGAGGGATGGGCCAGGAACAGGGCGCGGCCCTGCGGGTCCAGCGCCACCGACGGCGGCGGCTGCCCCTGGAAGCCTGGCAAGTCGAGCGGATCGAAGCGCCAGCGCCCGTCGTCCTTGGGCCGGAGCAGCCCCCAGGCCCCCGAGGTCAGGCCGAGGACGGCGACCCTTGTGCCCATCGCCGTCCGCAGGGTGGCCACGGGACCCAGGTCGGAGACCTCCTCGATCTCCTGCGACGTGCCGAGGAGAGTGTCGAGTACCCTGAGCCCGCTGCCGTCGGCCAGCAGCAGATGCCGAGCGCCGGGGAGGAAGGCGCCGAAGGCGGGCTCGTCCCCGGCGGAATCGCCGGGGAGGCGGATGCGGACTGTGGGCGGGCCCAGGTCCCACCTTGCCGGGAGGACGACGCGGCCGCGGTCCTGGTAGCCGGGCCCCGCGCCCTCCGGGCGGAGGAGGCGCTCCCGGTGGCGCGCGAGGAGCGGCCCATCGCCGAGCGGGATCGTGTCGGCGCC
>NZ_JCACKG010000260.1:0-2568 GCF_059505265.1 Myxacorys chilensis
CGCCTCCTTGCCGGAGAGCTGGAGGGCAGAGCGGATGTCGGCGATCCGCCGCACCTTCTCGACCGCGCGCTCGTCGTAGGACTGGAGCATGAGCCGGGTGCTCTCGAGATGGTACTCGGCAAAGCGCGTCGCGAGATGCGCCGTCTCCACATCGATGGGCCAGCGAGCCTTGCCCAAGAGGAAATGCAGGACGGGCATATACCGCAGGACCGAGTAGCCGATCCGCCGGATGAATGAGCCCGGTACTTCGCCCTCGCCCCAGACCGGCCGAAGTCCCCGCCACCAGGCCTCGAGATGTTCGAGCACTCCCTCACCGAGGTGGTAGGGTCCCGCCGCTCCAGGCTGGGCGCAGAGCGCATGCCAGAGCTCCCGCAGATCCGCCTCGGCCGCGGCGACCCCTTCGCCGGCGAAGTAGAGGAAGTGGTCGAACATGTCGCCGTCGATGCGGGGCGGCGCGACGTAATAGTTCGGCCTTTGGCAGTAGCCGTCGAGCATGCTGACGGGATCGACATCGGCACGCCAGGTCGAGAGGACGCTCAGGCCATGCAGGGTGAAGGCCGGCCGGGCGATCTCCAGCTTCGTGCTCTCCCCCTTCAGCCGGTTCGCGATCGGCTGGTGACTGTAGGCGTTCAGCATCCACGGCTTGATCCGGGCGAACTTCGAGTCGCGGAGCACGGCATGGATGAACTTGCCGATCTCGTCCTGGAACCAGAAGGCGCCGTTGTTCTCCGCAAGATCCTGGATCCACTGGGCGTCGGACCCGCTGGGCGGGAACATGCGGACGGCGGTTCGGCCGTCCTCGCCCGAGAGGATCGCCGAGACGCGATCCGCAGCCAGGGTCTTGGAACTCCCCGATTCCGCGAGTCCGATCGTCCAGAGCGTCGGGAGGATGCGGCCGGCTCCCGGCACCTCGAGGGCGGCGCCCCTCTGGGTGAGCCAGGACGCGGCGATCATGATGAGATGGAAGAGCGGGAGCGCGTAGGAGATGTCGGTCTCCTCGAACAGGCGTAACATCCGCGCCAGAATGAACCCCTGCGGGACCAGACGGCGCACGTCGAGGGCCTCAAGGTTCGTCCGGATAGCCAGCATCGCGATCAGCGCGTTGCGCTCGTCAGGGTTGATCGGACGGCGGCGGCTCTGGCCTTGGACGGAGAGAAGTTCGAGAAGGCAGCTCTGGGCCTCCGTGGCGGCGCGCTTCGTCGGGCGCGTCTTCCTCTTCTTGGTGGTCATGCTCGATGGTCCTCTATGGGGGCGCCTGTTGCGCTCCCCAGAAGGGTGGGTTCACCACGGCAGGGAGAGAAATCGGCGGGGGACGAAAACAGCGGCACTTACCCGAACACCCTGGCAACGTGCCGACGCTTGTCCTAAGATTATGATTTCCAGAGTAGAAATTACCCTTCGCAGAGCCGACAAGAAGCCGACAGAACCGGCGAGGTCGGCGACTCGAGGCGGACGGGCGTGGTCGGCGCATTCTGAGAATCACAACGCCTGAGTGCGTGAAACGAACGGTCAGGATCGACATGCCACCCATTCAGGCGGTCCCGTTGTAATGCTCTCTTTCGGTTCTCAGGCGCCGGTGTCGCTTACAGCACCATGCCACCGCCGCTTAACCTCACCCCCAGATGGGAACCAAGACCCTCCAGTCTTGAGCCGCGCCGGCAGTCTCAAATCACCTGACACGAACAGAATTGCTTGCAACGAGGGTTCTGTCAGGCCCCCTAGAGCAGCACATCCAGCGTCCCCAGTTCGCTCATGTTATGATCGCGCAGGTAGCCCACCAGCCGCAGGCTGTCTTCGCCCAGGTGCAGAACCAGATCCCTGCCTCGCGCCACTATCCCGACCTCGTCTAAGCTCCCCAGCTTGAAGGCCGTCAGGTCAATCCGGTCATCCGCCCCAGGCCCGTCGACGAAGTCGAGAACCCGGTCTGCCCCGCCGCCCGGCCGTAGGACGAAGGTGTCGTGGCCCGATCCGCCCTCGAGCCGATCGCCTCCCGGCCCGCCACTCAGCCAATCGTGCCCCGCCCCGCCGACCAGCACGTCTTGACCCCGGCCTCCTACGAGCCGGTCATCGCCTGTGCCGCCCGACAACTTGTCATCACCCCATCCGCCCAGAAGGTGGTCGCCCCCAGGTCCGCCCACGAGGTGGTCGGCCCCGCCACTGCCCTCTAGCCGATCGTCGCCGCGCCTCCCGAACAACAAGTCCGTGCCCGCCGTACCGTCCAGCCGGTTCGCTCCCGCGTCGCCCGACTGGGGCTGCAACTCGCCAGTGAGCGTCGACGACCAACCTGTCCACACCCGCCCCGGGAGGAGATGGCCGCCGACTTCGTCCAGATGGTTCTCGATGTAGCGCATCGTCGAGTCGCCCACCTCAGTGGACATCTCGAAGAAGAACACGCTCGCTGGGTCGAGGTGATAGGACCAGCCGATGTTGTAGGAGACGGGGGTCGTCTCCACAGTTCCCCCGATCCGAGGATCGCTCTCCTCGCCATCCAGAAGCGCGCGCGCATGGGAGACGAGATCTCGGTCCGTCAGCCGGAGGACGAAGACCTCTTGCGAAGAGTCGGTGAAG
>NZ_JCACKG010000261.1:0-2559 GCF_059505265.1 Myxacorys chilensis
GCATTAGTGTTGCGCTCGGACAGAGTTTCTTACTCGCCGTTCTCTTTCCAAGCTTTATCACAGCCTATGGAATCTGGGTACTTCTAGGATTACTTTGCTTCAATTGCGGAATGGGGATAATTCTGCTTTCCTACTTGGCGCGGTTCTATTAGGCATTCCCGTAGCTTGTGTTTGTGAAAGCAGGAATGTGGAACACATTGCTTGTTGGTAGTTTCCAGATTGTTAGGGAGAAGAGTGCTAGTCAGATTACGAAGCAGTCGCAAAATTATTCTGAATGTCCCGATTTTGCTCCTGCTTGTTTCAACAGTTGAATTGTTTGCGGGTTTGTAGCTAAATCGAGTGCAGTTTCTCCAGCCTGGTTTTTGACATTCACGTTAGCACCCAAGCCAAGCAAGTCTTGAACATAGGTTGGATTATCGAGAACCGTCATCAACGGTGTATTGCCCATATCCCCGCGCACATTCGGGTCAATTCCTAAACGAATGAGATCACCGCCATCCGTAAAAAAGCTGTAGTGGTGATAGCGACGAGTGAGGGTGAGCAGTAGACCACGAGATTTCGGTAGATCCCCGTTCTGAGATGCAATGTGCAGGGGGGTAAGGATTGTTCCGTAGGTGTCGATGCGTCCAAAGGACTGTCCAGCTGGAATCAGAAGGACAGAAAGAATTGCGATCGGGAGAAGTCCTTTCATCCCGACTTTGCGGCAAGCACAATAGCTCATGGCAGGGGGAGCCGTCGCGAGGATTGCGAACGTGGACCAGGTAATGAGGCTGGAGCGACCCAGGAGCATCCAGAGTGCCAAGTGTCCCATCCAAACACTTTGTCCAAGCATCCAGATCGCCAAGCTTTGAACGGTAAGAAACCAGAAAACGGGAAAGATAAGAAGCCAACTCACTGTGGAAAGTGCCCACAGAATCAGAGATCGCTGAGGTTGACGAGCCACTTGACTGAGCTTTGAAGTAGCAGAATTGAGAGATTCCATTGCTGATGTTCTAGGGGAGCTTATTCAACCTACTTAGGCATTGAAAAAAGTCCTAAATTTCCGTGCCAGTTCTACAATTGACAATCGACCATCTCTATCTCTCTTCTATCACTCTAAGCATAGTTTATTAGACTAGAAGCCGGAGAGTTCATGAGTTTTACCTGACGATGTCTGCCTCTCGTGCTGCCCAACCCACGATCCGTTTTGTCGATGAGTATTGCCAGTGGTATGAGCCACTATTTCCGGAGGTTCGGAGCTTTGAAGCCTTCAAACTTCTGCATCTGGGCATGATCAGCGAAGTCAAACGTAAGTCATTACCCGCGATTGCTAAAGCAGTGGGGTTGAATAATCCCCAAAGTCTACATCATTTCCTCACCGAATCGCCTTGGACCGTACCTCAGTTACGTCAGAAGCGATTGGAACTGATCCTCAAAGTCCTGCATGAACGGTCAATGATTTTGTTGATTGACGAAACCGGAGACTGCAAGAAGGGAAACAGCACCGATTACGTCAAACGACAATACATCGGCAATGTCGGTAAGAAGGAAAATGGCATCGTCGCAGTGACGGCTTATGGATTGGTGGAGGGCATGATTGTGCCCTTAACGTTCGAGGTCTATAAACCCAAAGAACGATTGAAGCCTGAAGATGAGTATCAAACAAAACCGCAGATTGCAGCGACGATGGTTCGGCAACTTCAGGCAATGGGCTTTCATTTTGACCTGGTATTAGCCGATAGTTTGTACGGCGAGAGCAAGGTCAATTTTGTCAACGTCCTAGATGAGTTGAACTTGCCGTATATTCTGGCAATTCGTAGCAACCATGGTTTGTGGTTACCGCAAGATCAGGAGGTTTATCAGGAGCCTTGGCAAAAGTTTGAGCGCACCTTTAGCAATGGCACTACCGAAGTGCGATACATGGCGGAGGTAGTTTACGGCAAACGGCATCGCAAACAATATTGGCTGTTGACGACTGACCCGCAGACCCTGCCTGAGAACTCGACGACTTTCGTGATGGTGGCTGCTCCTAGGGTCAAGCTTGAGGACATCGGCAACAGTTATGGATTTAGAACCTGGATTGAATATGGACTCAAGCAAGCTAAAGATGCACTGGGGTGGGCAGACTTTCGCATGACAAGTTATGAACAGATTGCTAAGTGGTGGGAGCTAGCGATGAGTGCATTTCTGATGGTCAGCTTGTTTGCAGATGCCTTCAATGATTGTTGTCCACTTGTCCATCAACAGTTTACGCAACACCCCTGGTGGAATCACCAGAACGGTTGGAAGAGCCAATTGAACAATCTTCGCCTTATAATCCAACCTTTGATTTGTTTTAATTGGCTCAAGCAATGGTTAATGGTATTTTCGATTGCTGCATTAGAGACTGGATTTGAGCGTCTGATCAACAAGATGGATCAGTTTTTCTGTCCAATTATGCATCAATTGAATTTAGAATCTATTTTTTCTTCTCCCTAGAGTGATAGAAGAGGGCTATACGGACAAAGCAAAACGAAACGTTTCTAGGGAAGACCAATAATCTTAAAGAATGAGTAGGGAGAGCAATGTCTAAAGTTTTCG